>CAZPCG010000039.1:0-10707 GCA_964584875.1 uncultured Spirochaetota bacterium | reverse complement strand
TCCACTCCAGGTGGAGGCCATATCAGCCATCATCTTGCGGGTTCTGTTGGTAAGTTCACGAAGAACGTCATCGATTTCCCCCTGTCAAAGGATGGCTTCCATATTGACATCGACAGGACGAAGGACCTTATTCGTATCTGCAAGCCCAGGATGCTTATTTTTGGAAGGAGCCTCTTCCTCTTTCCCGAACCTGTCAGGGAGCTGTATGATATATGCAGGGAATACAGGATCCTCATAGTCTACGATGCTGCCCATGTGCTTGGTTTGATGGCCGGGGGAAAATTCCAGGACCCCTTTGCCGAAGGCGCCTTTATCGTTACAGGGAGTACCCACAAGACCTTTTTCGGCACCCAGCGTGGCATAATCCTGAGCAACATGAACAACACAGAATGGCAGAAGGTTGACAGGGGAGCATTCCCCGGCTCCTCCAGCAATCACCATCTCGATACTCTAGTTGGCCTTGCGATTGCAACGCAGGAAATGATCAGCTTCGGTAAGGCCTACAGTGAGCAGGTCGTTAAGAATGCCAGGGCTTTGGGCAGGGCAATGAAGAAGGTGAAGTTCGATGTGCTCGCCGAAGAGTTCGATTTTACAGAGTCTCACCAGATAGCGGTGAATGTGCAGGAGTACGGCGGTGGAAAGATGGTGGCCAACCTTTTAAAAGAGAACGACATCATCCTCAACATGAACATCCTCCCTTCCGAACCGCTGAGGAACGTAACAAATCCTGATGGTATCAGGATTGGGGTTCAGGAAATGACGCGGTTCGGTATGAAAGAGGATGGGATGGAGCGCATTGCAGACCTGATAAAGGAGTGCATCCATGAAGGGAGAGAAGTGAGGGAGGAGGTCAACCTCTTTCGAAGGGACTACACAACGGTGAAATACTCCTTCGATGAAGTTCTCTCCGGTCTTGAATCGCCGAATAAATTGTAGTATTTTGGTCTTATCCGATGAAAAACATCCTTTTATCCAATGATGACGGAATCGAGAACAGGGGCATACGGATATTGAGGGAGCACTTTGGGCGGCACTACAATGTGTTCATTGTGGCTCCGGACAGGGAGAGGAGTGCGACGGGGCATTCGATCTCTCTGCACGACCCGATACGGCTCAGGGTTATTGAAAATGACAGGGTTTTTGCGGTAAACGGGACCCCGGTTGATGCTGTTCACATTGCCCTCCTCGGCATAATCAGGGAGAAAATAGACGCTGTCATCACGGGGATAAACAACGGGCTAAATCTTGGAACCGATGTTTTCTACTCAGGTACCGTTTCCGCCGCCTTTCAGGCCTCAGCTTTCAACATACCGGGTATTGCAGTTTCAATTGACAATCGTGGAATTACCGTACACTATGAAACTGCGGCTTATTTTACGGAAAGGGTCGTGGAGAAAATCGATAAAAACAGCTTTGATACAGGCGTTGTTCTGAACCTGAATGTACCGAACATCAAAATTGAGGAAGTGGAGGGTGTTGAGATTACAAGACTCGGGAAGAGGATTTACGATGACAGGCTCATCGAGAGGGAGGATCCAAAGAAGAACAAGTACTACTGGATTGAAGGCGCCCTCACCAGGGACATCCTCGAGCATGGAACCGATGTGAAGGCTATACATGACAGGAAAGTTTCTATAACCCCTCTGCGTCTTGACATCACAGCGGTTGATTACATTGACACACTGAAGAGGTGGCATTTCAACGATCTGTGACCGCCATGAAGAAAGAAGCGAGAATACGGAGCCTCCTTGATGCAGGGAAGGAATACTACGAACGTGGAAAGTATGAGAGTGCCCTGCAGAAGTTACTCGATGCCCTGGAGCTTGATAACGACTACCCGGAAACCCACTACTACCTCGGCATTGTATATGCCCGGATGGGTAAGTACGAGTGGGCGGTCGATTACCTCCAGAATGTATTGAGCACCGAGCTGGAAATGCTCTATAAGCTGCATACGGAGATGATTCTCGGCTACGTCTACACAATACAGGAGAGGTACGAGGAAGCCCTGGCGCTGTTCAGAAAGATTATTGAAGGCGGTATCGAGAGCGCACAGGCGTATGCAGCGATAGGTTATATCTACGACAGGCTTGGTAGCTTCAAAGAGGCTATTTTGAACCTATACCACGCGATTGAGATCGATCCGAACAATGCGAATGCCCACAACTCCCTGGGTTATATCTTTGCGGAGTCGAACATCAACCTTGATGAGGCCCTGAGGGAGTGCAGGAAAGCGGTATCGATGGACAGGGGAAATCCCGCCTACCTGGACAGCCTCGGGTGGGTGTACTACAAGCTCGGGGAGATGAGCCAGGCAAAAAGCTATTTAAAAAAGGCCTTTAAAAAGGCTCCCGCCAATGAGGAGATCAAGCATCACCTGAAAATCGTCATGGGAGAGGCCGGGGAAGAGTTGTGACTTACGCTTTCACAAGGTCTAATCTATCCTTCCCTTCAAGATTGCCTTCGGCCTGGTGAAGTATATGAGGGCTGGTAGGATGAAAATGACACCTATCAGGCAGCCGAACATGGTGACGGATATGAGAAGGCCGAAGTAGAGGATCGGTTTGAAGCTGGAGAAGAGCAGGACGGAGAATCCTGCAATGAGGGTGAAGGAGGTAAAGAATATCGGTATGCCCGAGGCGGTGAGCGCAACTTTGATTCTCTCATCGAGTGGAAGGTTGTGCCTGGTCCTTGCGAACCGTATGAGGTAATGAATGCTGTTGTCAACACCGAGTCCCACGGCGATGCTCGCTATCATCGAGGTGACGAAGTCGAGGGGGATTTTGAAGTAGCTCATTGCACCGAAGTTGAGCAGCAGTCCGAATATGATCGGAATCAGGCCGAACGCTCCATAGACAAAGGACCTGAACGTGTAGGTTATGATGAAGAACACTATGATCACGCTGATTGCTATGCTCAAGAGCTGGGAGCGTACCAGGTAATCTATAAGCGAGACATAGATGAGTTCCACACCTGAAATCTCTGGCGATATGCCTTCAAAGGGGTGGTTTTTCACGTAGGTTCTGAAGTCCTGTATGAACTGCTTGAATTCCGGCATGGTGGGCACAGGTTTATCTACACCGCTTGTTCTGACAACGATATTTGCGTTCCTGAAATCCTCCGTGATGACGTTGCTCAGGCTCTTCGTAAACCTCGACATTTTGAACATGAGGAGTATCTTCAGCAGATCGGCTTCAGTGTCTGGAAGCCTGTATTTGGCAGGATCATTTCCGTTTATGAGCTGATTTGCCCTTTTGACGTAACCGACGAGGGAGATGGTCGGCCCGAGCAGCCCCCGGTCCCTCACCCACTGCTCTATCTGCTCGACATATCTGAGTGTTTTCAGGCTCCGGAAGTCAAGATTGGATTGGTTTTCGTCGATCTCGAAGCTGATATTCAACGATGATACGCCGCCGAAGTGGGAGCGGATGTACTTCTGGCTTAGAAGAATATCGGAATTTTTTTTAAAGAACCTCTGCCAGCTCGTGTCTACTTCTATGCTCCTGATTCCAGCAATCGACCATATCCCGATACCAATTGATATGATGAGGATGACCTTACAGCTCCTGGTGATGGTGCCGCCAAGCGATGAGAAGATGCGGTTTATCCAGCTCCCCTGCATCATCGCGTAGAGCCTTTGCTTCGGAGTTCTGAGTGTGCAGAGGATGCCTGGAAGTAACGTGAGGCTCAGCGTCATTGCGATGAATACGCCGATGAGTACGAAAACGCCTAGCTCCATCATCGGTTTTATCTTGTTGATGGTGAGGGCTGCGAAGCCTGCAATGGTTGTGAGGGCTGCCAGTATGATGGTTTTCCCTATCTGGACGAAGGCCTTTTCAATGTTTCTGATCTTGTGGGAGTCAGTGAATATATCCATGTAGTACTGATTTAAGAAGTGTATACTGTAGGAGCTGCTTATTACCAGGATGAGAGTGGGGAGCATGACGCCGACCATGGTGATCGTTTTTCCAAAGATCCTCATGAGCCCCATTGTCCATATAATACTGCTGATCATTATGGTGAGCGGCAGGATGATCCCCCTGAAGGATTTAAAATTGATGTAGAGTACCGCAATGACCAGAAGGACAATGGGAAGGGCAAGGCGCACCGTATCCCTGCTGATGTAATCCTTTACCCAGCTTTCGATTATTGGACCGCCGGCAAAGTAGAACTCTTCCGGCCCCATGTAAGGCTCCACGATTGCAATCAGCTTGTTCCGTATCTGCTGGTTGTCAACGCCCTCTTTTAACTTCATGTAGATTGCAAGAGATTCGCCGTTCTCAGACACCACGACGTTTTTCAGTATCGGTTCTGAAAGCATCTCCTCTTTGAGCTTCTCTATTTTTTCCCTCGATTCGGGAATTTCACCACCGGGAAAGCTCTGCTTGATGACAACCATACCAAAGAGATATTTGAAAACTTTCGCGTTGAGGGGATCGATGGCCTCCTCTACTTCGGGCATTTTTTGAATTTGACGGGAGATGTCACGGATCTTTGTCAGAGTTGAAATTGAATAGACATCGTCGGATTTGACGCTGATCATGACGAAAGTTGAAGAACCGAATTTCTCGAGGGCTTTGGTTAGTGCAATGAGCTCTCTATTATCCTCGGGGGCGAGATCAATGAGATTCGAGGAGAGCTGGACCGTTCTGGCGAAGTATCCAAAAAAAACGGTAAGCCCGATGACGATTAAGATGATGAGTATTCTAAGCCTGATGATTGATCGGGCAAGTTTTTTCAGCATTGAAGTAGATACCCTATGTTTTTTTGAAATATATAGCATGGGTTATGTGGTGTCAACACACGAAGAAGGGCAGGTTCAGATGCTGGATAAAAAACTTTTCATTTTTCTTCTCTTTTAATACTTTAGTATGGCGTTGGTTCTTCAGTGCTTGCAGTGCTCGACTGGCACAGAACATGGGGTTTTTTGTGAGCGCCAGTGATCATCCCGGTATGAGATTGTATCATGAATAACAACGAAGTTATACTGAGGTGCAGGAACTGCCGGGCCAGGAACAGGGTAATGCTCGACAGGCTCGCATCACAGCCTCGCTGCGGTAAATGCAAGGAGAAACTCTTAATACCCGAAAGTACTATCAGCATTTCAGAAAATGAGCTGAATGAAGAGGTTCTCCAGGAAACAATACCAACTGCGGTTGATTTCTGGGCACCGTGGTGTGGGCCGTGCAGGATCATGAGCCCTCTCCTGGATGAAATAGCAAAGCAGTACAGAGGCCGCATCAAGGTTGTGAAGGTCAACTCAGATGAAAATCCAGATCTCTCCTCCCGGTATCACATCCAGGGAATACCCACCCTGATCCTGTTCAGAGATGGCAGGGAGATAGACCGGCTCGTGGGGGCGGCGCCGAAGGGGCATGTATTGAAGTTTCTGCATCTGTAAAACTTTTGAAACCGAAGCAATCTCTTTTCACAATGAGAATTATATGTCAAACAACATATCAGCGGGAGTGAGGTTGTTTATCCTGCAGTACTCCCTGTAAAGCTCCATATAGGTCTTTGAAGTTCCGCACTCCATGGGGAGATTCAGCAATCCTGCAACCTTTTTAATTTTATCCTTTTCACCTTCGATTTCAATGAAGTTACCTATGGGAGTCTCGTCGAGAGCAATCAGTGCATCCTGTAGTTCGAAGACCTGGCGCCGCTTCTGGTAACGGAAGGCCTTTAGGTAGCCCAGCATGTTGAGGATGGTTTCTGTCTTCTTAAAATCTGTAACTTCAGTCTCATACTCCTCCATGACTTTGAACTGCGATTTTTCAAGCGGCTTCTTGAATGTGAGGGTTATTTTGTCGCTTTTTCTGAGCCTTAAGAGACACCCGTTGAGAAAGAGGGAGCGGTTTTGATCATCAAAGACGATGTTGTCTTCAAAGAACGAAGGTCCGGGGACTACCCTTAATTCAAAGAGTTTTTCTCTGAAAGGGGTAAAATCTCGAACAGGAAACTTAATTTCTATTTCCGTTGCCATTGTTATTCACGGTTCCTTCACCCGGTTCGGGATCGAGCCTTTTATATTTCAGGAAGCAGGAAAAGGAGGGGGAAGTTTCTCTATATTTATAGCTGCTAATCCCGGAAGTGTCAATATTCAGAGGAAGGTTAAATGGAACTCAGTTTCCGAAATAATATTCGTACGCTGGTACTGTTTGGGAAAATAACCTGGGGTCTAAGGATGCAAAGTTGAGCGGTAGGGATCTTTTCATAATATATCAATTGCTTGAGCTTTTCTACGATTTCATGCATTATTAGTAGTATAATACGGGGAGAATTACCATGTCTGAGCTCATCCGTTTCGGTGTTTCGATGGAGAAGCATCTCCTTGAGTCCTTTGATGATTTCATTCTTGCGCATGGCTTCCACAACCGGAGCGAAGCAATACGCGATCTTATCCGGGAGAAGCTCTCTCTTGAGAGGAGCGTCAGAACTGACAGGGTGATGGGAACTATCACAATTATATACAATCATCACATCAGAAATCTGTCCGAAGAGCTGACAGAAGTACAGCACAATTTCCAGAAATATATACTCTTCTCCTCTCATGTACATATTACCCATGATGAGTGCCTTGAGGTGATAGGTGTCCGGGGGGAGGAAAAAACCTTGCGTGATCTTGCAAACAGGATCGGGGGTCAGAGGGGGGTTATGATGGCCCTTCCCTCCTTTTTTGCTGTTGATCTTGAGTGATGTGGGATATAATACTGTCATCTTCACAGTCTTTCATAGACTGAGTGGATAGATCTGATAGATCGGATTGATTGCAACAATTTTCTTGACATAGTTGAAGTACATGGTGTATCGTGAAAATAGCGCTTTCCACCTGTTAGTGTATTTTAAATTTCAATCGATGAAGGAGGAATTAAAAAATGAAGTTACGAACTAAACTGATGGTTTCAATTCTTACGCTCGTGATGCTTACGGCAGGCCTGCTTATGGTGCCGGGGTCGGCTCTGGCGGAGCTCAAGGGCAGGGTTGCAGTGGTGCTCGACGTTGGTGGAAGGGGAGACCTCTCCTTCAATGATATGGGTTTCAGGGGCACCGATAAGGCTGCAGCAGATTTTGGCCTGAAAATGGTGGAGATTCAGAGCGCAAGCGCTGCGGATTACCTCCCAAATGTCAGGAACGCTGCCCGGACCAAATCCTTTGACCTCATCATTGCAGTCGGGTTCCTGCTGACCGATGCTGTTGCCACGGTAGCCAGGGAATATCCCGACCAGAAGTTCATGATCATCGATTCTGTTGTTGATGCTCCGAACGTGATGTCGATCGTCTTCAACGAAAACGAGGGCTCAGCCCTTGTTGGTGCTCTTGCGGCCATGGTCGCATCCCAATACGGGTATCCCTACGCAGGCTGTGTGCTTGGCATAGAGATCCCTGTGCTGTATCATTTCGAGGCCGGCTATCGATTCGGCATCGATTGGGGAAACAAGAAGTATGCAGAGGTGACTGGCAAGAAGGCCAATGTCGGGCTGCTCTATACCTATACCGGTACATTCGATGACATCGCAAAGGGGAAGGAGGCAACCGATGCGATGCTTGCACAGGGGGCGGGTCTGGTTTATAATGTGGCAGGTCCTCTGGGGATAGGCGATCTGCAGGCCATCACCGAAGCGCTCAAGGCAAAGGGTAAGGAGGCTGGTCCACCCTTCATGATCGGGGTAGACGCCAACCAGGATTGGATGGGCGACGGCCACAGGGTGCTTGCGAGCATGTTGAAGAGGGTCGACAATGGCTGCTACAATGCGGTGAAGGCAGTCGTGGATGGAACCTTCATGGGCGGGCTAACAGTTATGGGGCTTGACACCAGGGGAGTTGCTATTAGCAGGCTCGACGATCTTGCTACCTTCATGGATTTTGGCATAGGAGCAGGGAAGATAACGGAAAGAGACAAGGGGAGGATCACTGACAACTGGAAGAAGATGCGGGGGAGGATTCCCGACTGGATATGGAAAGCGATTGATGATCTTGAAAAGCAGATCGTCACAGGTAAGTTATCGGTGCCAACTGCAAATACCCTTGCGGAAATGCAGGCTGTCAGGGCGAAATATCCGCTAACGAGGTAAACTGAGGGCCAGAAGGAGGGCGGCAGGCCACAAACCTGCTCCCTCTTATCGATTATGAGAATTATGCGGCTCAGGTATACGGGAGAGTAGGGTGAAGTTTCTCGGTAGAACCGACGAGCTAAAAAAGACTCTCGTCGCAGGTTTGATAGGATTTGCTTTTGGCGCACTTATCATCACATACTATGGTTACAATCCTGTTGAAGCATATACAGCGCTTTTTTCAGGTGCCTTCGGCGATCTTTACAGCATCTCTGAGTCCCTGGCGAACGCGATACCTCTTATTCTCAGCGCCCTTACCTTTGCAATCGGGTTCAGGGGCGGTATGTTCAATATCGGGGCGGAAGGCCAGCTCTATTTGGGCGCTCTTGCAGCAGTCACGGTGAGCCTATTCCATCTTCCTCCATATCTGACCTTTGCGCTGGGTCTTATCCTTGCCGCGGTTGCTGGAGCAGCCTGGAGCCTGCCTGTGGCCTTTCTGAAGGCCACGAGGGGGGTGCACGAAGTCATCTCAACGATCATGCTCAACTGGATATCGCACTTTCTCGCCTTTTACCTCATTTCCGAGGTGCTCGTCGACCCGCAGAGGGCTGAAAAGACGATAAGTATTGCTCAGGGTGCCCGTTTCGGATTACTTGTGCCAGGCACAAGCCTCAGCTATGGGATATTTGTTTCTCTCCTTGCCGCCTTCGTTGTCTACCTACTCCTCTGGAGGACGGTTATAGGATTTGATATCCGGGCAATGGGATACAACCTCCGGGCTGCGGCCTATGCTGGTATAGAGAAATGGAAGATTGTGTTTTTCGTTTTCACAACGGGAGGTGTGGCAGCGGGGCTTGCAGGCGCCGTTCACGTCATGGGCCGCCCCCCCACCTTCGCGATCTTCAGCGGTATGCCAGACATAAGGGGGTTCGGCTTTGAGGGGCTTGCAGTCTCCATGATTGGTAGAAACCATCCCATCGGCATCATCTTTGCCGCTATTTTCTTCGGAGGACTTCTTTCCGGCGGGAGAATGATGCAGCTTGTCGCCCAGGTTTCCCTGGAGATGGTAAGGGTTGTGGAGGGGATAGTTGTCCTTTTCCTTGCGATTCCTGAACTGATACGGCTTTTCTCCCTTTTTCGCAAGACGAAGGTGTCCCTCACTGCGGAAAACGATGAGCCCTAATTAAAATGGCTCCAGTATGAGGATTGGAGGTCAGTATGAAGGGCGTGTACCTCTGGAGAATTTTTACTGGATCACTCCTTGCGATGGTTCCAGTCACCCTGAGCGGCACCGGCGAGGTGATAGGGGAATCTGCAGGTCTGTTCAACATTGGTCTTGAAGGTATCATTCTCCTCAGCGCCATGACGGGCGCTCTCGGCGCTGAGGCCGGAGGGGCAGTTGTCGGGCTTCTCGTGGGGCTCGGAACAGGGTTTGCCATTGGATTGGTCTTTGGACTGGTGTGCACCTATTTCAAAGGGGTGCAGCTCATCTCCGGTGTGGCGATAAATCTCTTTGCCTCAGGCCTCGTGTCATTCTGGCTGATTCATCTCGGGGTGCCGGGGCACCATGCAGTGGCGGAGGGCTCCAGAATGGTCGACATCTCCACTCCTGTGGGGGATTTCAGCCCGATGATTATCGTTGCCCTGGCCCTGCCCATTATCGTGTACTTCCTGCTTTTCAGGACGAAGCTTGGTTTGAAGATAAGAGCTGTTGGCCACAATCCCCAGGCAGCAGATGTGGCGGGGGTGAAGGTCCATCTACTCAGGCTTTTTTCAACAGCCTCCGGGGCCTCACTTGCCGGGCTTGCGGGTGCGTATATAAGCATCGACTGGATGGGTTCGGTGACGAAGGGAATTTCTGCCGGGAGGGGTTTCATCGCCCTTGCAACCGTCGTTTTCAGCGGGCTGAATCCTCTGCTGGTGCTGCTGGGAGGGTTCATATTCGGATTCTTTGATAACCTTGCAATATGGATTGCTACCATGCCTGCCGTGAAGGAAATAATCCCCTGGCAGTTTATCTCCATGGCTCCATATGTTGTTACCCTTCTCGTGGTGGCTGGCGTCATAGGGCGAGTTAGCTTCCCCGCTGCAATGGGGATTCCCTATGAGCGTGAATGAGGCGAACTTCATAGATAATAATGGGTACTGAGAGGTTGAAAAGGACGATGGTTGAAGGTAGGGGTAGAGGTGAGCGCAGGGGGGCCATTCTACTTGAGGGAAGAGGCATATGCAAGGATTTCCCGGGTGTATGGGAACACCTGGTGCTCGATCACGTCGATATAGACATCAGAGCCGGTGAAATTCATACCCTGCTAGGTGAGAACGGGGCCGGAAAGACCGTTATCGCAAACATACTCTCAGGGTTTTACAACCTTACAGCGGGTGAAATATACGTGAAGGGGGTGCAGGTATCCCTGAAGTCTCCGAGGGACGGCATCAAACACCGTATAGGCATGGTGCACCAGGAGCTTGCGCTGGTAAAGCCTTTCACTGTAGCGCAGAATATTGCGCTTGGCCTGGGGGCCTCCGACCTCTCATTCCCAATTACAGAAGTTGAAAACAGGGTGAGGGAGATTTCAAAGAAGTACAACCTGTTCGTTGACCCCGAAGCGAGGGTGGAGGACCTTTCTGCAGGGGAGCAGCAGAGGGCAGAGAT
>CAZPCG010000038.1:10468-11045 GCA_964584875.1 uncultured Spirochaetota bacterium | reverse complement strand
GCTCCCTCTCCGGGGAAGGGCAAATTGAAAGGTTACCTTCCTGTACCTGCCGGTGCCGAACTGTTCATCCCGGTAAACGCAAAGCACAAAGAAGAAGCTGCTGAGTTTCTGAAGTTCATGTACACGAGGGAGAGGCAGAACGCGCTCCACCAGCAGACGGGTGCCTTCGGGGGAGGTAATACCCTTGATCCAAAGGTCATAGAGCATCCGCAAAACAAGTTGATCTTTAAATGGATGATGGAAAAACCGACCGGAACGTACAATTTTAATTATCCAGGTGCTTTTGAAGAAGCACTCTACTCCATCGGTCAGCTCTTCATGGCGGGTGAGGTTGATGCAAGACGGGCAGCTGGGATGTATGAGGAGGCTGCAGAAAAATGGAGAAGGGATAATCCGGAGCAGGTGAAGAACTTCAAGATCTGGATTGAAAAGCCCTTTAAACCCTGAGGTGTATGGCTTGAGCGGAATTGTATAGCTGGCGCTGAATTCCCGGCGTCAGCTCTATCTGATTTGTTTACATTTGTATCTTGTTCCGAAAATTCTTTCTGAAATGGAAAAAAAGTTCCTGGTTACATGG
>CAZPCG010000038.1:0-10451 GCA_964584875.1 uncultured Spirochaetota bacterium | reverse complement strand
AAAACTTTCTGAACGAGTCGGTTAGATTTTCAGATATAATTTTGGTGTCAGATTTCTTTCCGCAGATATTATGAACAGAAGGACACTGGACAATATCGAGGGATACCTCTACATCCTCCCGGCACTTATCATCGTAGCGTTTATATACGCCTTCCCTATTATTAAAAATGTTCAGTACAGCTTTCTCGATTTGAGCCAGGAGGGCGCCCCTTTTGTCGGCTTCAGGAACTACAGGATTGCTTTCACCGATAAAACTTTCTTTATCTCGATTAAAAACAACTTCACCCTTTTCTTATTGATTCCTTTTCTCGTGCTCATCTCTCTCGTGTTCTCCTCTCTTCTCTATGAGCGTTTGCGTGGGTGGAAGTTCTACAGGACGTTAATTTTCCTTCCCTATGTCCTTTCAATTACCGTAGTAGGTATATTTTTTTCCTTTTTTTTTCAGGGAAATGGGGTTTTGAATACCTTTCTGAGGAAGATAGGCCTAGAGTTCCTCGCCCTGGATTGGATAGGGAGCACAAAGCTCGCTCTCCCCACAGTTATGATCGTAATACTGTGGAAAGAGCTGGGGTATGGCGTCGTACTGTTTCTTGCCAGGCTCATGACCGTGCAGGAGGTGCTCTACGATGCGGCTGAAATCGACGGGGCAGGTTGGTTTCAGAGGTTCTGGTACATCACTATTCCACAACTGGCAACGGTCATCGAGTTTTACGTTTTCCTGAGCCTTATTACCATGTTGAGCTGGGTGTTCAATTATATATACGTCATTACCTTCGGCGGTCCTGCGCAAAAAACGTATGTTAGTGAGTTTTATATTTATGTACAGGCTTTCAAACAGAACAATATCGGGGTATCAGCCGTTGTTGCCCTTTTCCTCTTCTTCATCACGGGACTTCTTGCCTTCTTTTCCTATCGAATACGGAGGAGGTTGTACGGTGAGTATGAGTAGGAGGTCTCGTATTTTCATGCTGATAAAAAGGGTATTTCCTGTATCGCTGAAGCAGCTCCTCATGGTTTGCATGAGCCTTGCTGTCATTTACCCCGTCTATTTTATGATCGTTACGTCGATCAAAACGAAGATGGATTATGTAAGCAATAAGCTCGGGCTTCCAAAGAGTATAGTGTTCTCTAACTACGTCACGGTGTTTGGCGGAAGCATCATCATTCGCTGGCTTTTAAACTCCTTTCTGGTAACCCTCGGGGCGGTAATCCTCAGCACCTGTGTTTCTGCACTGGCTGCTTACTCCTTCAGCAGGATCAATTTTGCCGGCAAGGAGAAGATTTTTAACGTGCTTATCACCCTGATGGTCATTCCCCCTGTAGTCATGGTCATTCCGCTCTTCATCACCATGGTGAAGGCCGGTCTTGTGAATACCTATACAAGCGCCATTCTCGTTTACTCCGGATTGCTGATACCCTTTTCAATATACCTGCTGAGGAACTTTTTCATAACCGTTCCAAAAGCGATTATCGATTCGGCACTTATCGACGGCTGTTCGAGATTCAAGGCTTTCATCAAGATAATCATGCCTTTGAGCGCCCCTGCGCTCATGACCCTGATCATAGTCAATGCGCTCTGGGTGTGGAATGAGCTCCTCATTGCTCTGATCTTCCTCCAGAAGAGTGAGCTGCGGACCCTTATGGTAGGTCTCACCGTATTCCGAGGAAGGTTCAAAATTGACCAGCCGGTAATCATGGCAGGTCTCTTCATCGCCTCCATTCCAATGATACTACTCTATTTGTTCGGCCAGCGGTTTTTCATTCGGGGGATGGTTGCGGGTTCACTTAAAGGTGAATGATTCCTTAATGAGCCATTGAAGATGTGCTCGCCTTTTACGATACGGTGAAGAGGTTTGGCTCATATCCTATCAACTTTTAACCAGGGCTTAGTATGACCAATAGAGAGCGTGTAATCGCTACACTCGATCACAGGCAGCCTGACAGGGTTCCCTATTGTGTAACCTTCACGAAGGCTGCAAGGGAAAAGATGATTGATTTCTATGAGGACCCTGATTTTGAATCAAAGATCGGGAACTGCTTCACGGTTCTGAGCTCTGAGCCCGCAGGCGGCTGGAAGGAGGTAGGGGCTGACGTGTGGGAGGACCAGTTCGGCGTAAGGTGGAACAGACGCGTCGACAAAGACATAGGGGTTGTGTGCAACAGAGCTTTAACGAGGGAGAATGAGAAGGATTTTAAGTTTCCTGACCCCGATGACCCTTCAAGGTTTGTCAACTATAAACAACTCATTGAAGGGAACAGTGATGGTTTCTTCGTTGTTGATCTTGGATGGACACTTTTCGAGAGAGCCTGGACACTCTGCGGGATGGAGAGCTTTTTGATGGCCATGGTTACCGCAAGGGACTTTGCCCATTCCCTTCTTGAGCGTATAACTGAATGGAACCTGCGGATGGTTGAAAACATCTGTTCTTTTCCTGTTGATGCGGTATGGTTCGGTGACGATTGGGGTCATCAGAGGGGTCTCATCATGGGACCCCGGCTCTGGAGGGAGTTCCTCAAGCCCTGCATAAGAAGGCTTTTTGAAAGGGTACGGTCGCATGGAAAGTACGTTTTCATACATTCCTGCGGGAAGGTGGATGAGCTTTTTCCCGATCTCATCGAATCCGGCCTCGATGTTTTCAATCCCTTTCAGCCAGAGGTGATGGATGTCTTTAAAATAAAGAAGGAGTTCGGGAATAGATTGGGTTTCTGGGGAGGCATCAGCACCCAGAGGACGCTTCCCTTTGCATCCGTGCGGGAGGTTAAAGAGGAGATAAGGAGACTTCTTGATTATATGGGGGAAGGAGGGGGATACATTGCTGCGCCCGCTCATGACATCCCCCCGGATGCGAAGCCTGAGAACGTTGCAGCGATGATTGAAGTACTTCAGAGTCAATAAATAAGTTAGCTTTCAATCTCCCCCTCCATTGAGGGAGAGGATAGGGGAGGGTGTAAAATTTATTAAAGATTCCATTACGGGTAATTCCAGAAGGATTGATCCGGCAAAGGAGGTAAGAGCTGTGGGTAAGAAGTTCGTCACGGAACTCTCCATTTTGGATGAGGGAGAGGTTGAGGCTATCCACGACACTTCGATCCGGATCCTCGGTGAAATAGGTATGAAGATACCTGACGATGAGGTGCTCGGCCTTTTAGAGTGCAATGGCGCTGAGGTTGGCCGAGACAACCAGGTTGCTAAAATCCCCGAATCCCTGGTATATAAGGCCCTGGATGGAATAAGAAAGGACTTCCGCCACGCAGCAGCATACTTCGGTTGCCACCCGGAGCCTGGAAGGGGTGAGTTCATCCTCTGGATGTGCAGCATGCCCGAGGTTGTAGATCTATTGAAAAATGAGAAGCGGCGGGGAACCCATGAAGATATGATGAGGGGAATAGCTGTTGGGAATGTGCTTGAAAATGTAGGGGTCATAGAGCCCCATGGTATCCCCGGGGAAGTTCCCCCCGATATCGTTGACGTGTACTGCTACAGGCATCTCTATGCCTTTTCAAGAAAACCCTGTTCCACCTGGATATATTCGGTAAACTCCGCTCGGTATATCATAGAGATGGCGAAAGTGATGGCAGATTTCAGAGGGGAGAAAGACCTTCCACTCTTCTACTTTGCCGAGACGGTAAGCCCCCTGCGCTATGCCCATCACACACTGGAAATCATGCGTATCATGGCCGCCAACAAGGTTCCAATTTATATAGGACCTATGGTGACCGCAGGAGGATCAGGGCCAGTAACCCTTGCCGGTACGATGGCTCTGGCCAATGCTGAGACACTCTCCCAGATAATTCTCATCTGGCTCCTCAATCCGGACCAGGCCCTCGTGTATCCAGGTATTTCATCCATACTGGATCTCAGGAACGCGCTGATTTCATACGGTGCGCCTGAACAGACCCTTTTGTCGATTGCGGCTGTTCAGCTTGCAAAGTTTTACGGCATGGGGTGCTGCTGCAACGTGCACCTCTCCGATTCAAACCTCTGCGACTTTCAGAGGGGGTATGAGGGTGCCGCAACTGTAGCTTTCGCTCTGGCAGCCGGGGTTGAGATGATAGGCATTGTCGGGTACGCAGGTTCTGGCTTCATATGCAGTAATCCAGGCTGTCAGTCATTGGAGCAGCTTGTCATCGACAACGAATGCGCCGATTACATGAAGAGGGTGCTTCGTGGATTTGAGGTGAATGATGAAACGCTTGCGTTTGACCTGATCAAGGAGGTGGGAATAGGGGGGACATTTATCGACAGGGATCACACGGTCCTGCACATGAGAAAGGAGCACTATTTCCCCGACCTTTTCAATCGAGATCCCTACAGTGTATGGCAAAAGAAGGGAGCGCTCTCCCTTGAGGAAAAAGCGAGGATCAGGTTGAATGAGATACTTGAAAAACACTATCCGCCTGAGCCGGTTGTCGACAGGCACACAGAAAATGAGCTTGAATCGATACTTCAAAAGGCATCGGCTTAGAGGGCAAAAAAACAGTGAGATATGTGGATGATATCGATTTCGTTAAAAACTTTTAAGATCCGAGGAGCTGTATTCTTCTATAATCCCGTCGAATCATCATGGGGTAGGTAAGCATGGAAAAGAGAAGACTTGGACGTACCGGGCACATGAGCACCATTATCACCTTTGGAGCCGCTGCATTCATTAGAAAATCGCAGGAGGAAGCTGATCGTGCAATGGAGCTTGTTCTGGAACGAGGAATAAATCAGATCGACGTTGCCCCTGAGTATGAGGTTGCTGAAGAAAGAGTGGGGAAGTGGATGAAAGATTACAGACGTAAGTTCTTCCTTGGCTGTAAAACGCTTATGAGAGCAAAGAAGGAAGCAAGAGAAGAGCTCTACATATCACTCGAGCGTTTACAAACCGATTGCTTTGATCTTTACCAGTTACACGCGGTTGATAGCCTGAAGGAGCTTGAGGTTGCATTAGGCGCAGGTGGAGCCATGGAATCAATACTTGAGGCCCGCTCAATGGGGCTTTTGAGGTTTATCGGCATTACAAGCCATTCCCTTCCGCTGCTCATTACGGCGTTGGGTATGTTTGATTTCGATACTATCATGTTTCCATTCAATTTCATTTTCTATGGAAATGGGGAGTACAGGGAGCGTTTCATGGAGTTGATGGGGATCGTAAAGAGCAGGGATACCGGTGTGATGGTGATCAAATCCATAGCGAAGGGAAACTGGGACAGGCGTTACAGGAATACTCCATTGTGGAAGCTTCCATATACCACCTGGTATGAGCCGTTCAGCTCTGCTGAAGAAATCAAGCGCTCCCTTGATTTTGTTTTTTCTAATGAAGTATCAACCGCTGTGAGCGCCAGCGACGTCAATCTACTGCCTTTAATTATTGAGGCCGCCGAAAGGTTCACACCAGTAAAAGGGTCGCGGATGAATGAACTGCTTAAAGAATCAGGGCGGTACAGACCGCTTGAGTTTACGTTCTCGGCGTAGTCGTTTCTGCCATCTTCTTGCTGATATCACATTTTCTATATTTTTTCAGAACTAGACCTGACATGAAAGCGAAGTACAGGGGTAAAATAAGAAATCATTATAGACGCCGCAATCACATAATTACAATTTATCAACAAGCCCACTGATTCAGGTTTTCCTTCTTGACCTTTCATCGTAAAATTTACCCTAATTCTTTTGCGGTTTTTCGTGCAAGAGGTATTCTGTCGAGGGAGGTGAGACGTATGAAGGAAAAAAAGAAAGGCATCGATCTCTCAGCCGCCTGGAAGAAGGACGACTGGATGGCTGTGTGGATTGGATTCATTATATTGATCATCTTTATAGCTGGGATGAGCTTCAAAACCCCGAGCTGGACATGGATGTCAAACAGAGTCTTCCATGGAAAAACATCCGGCTGGGTCGAGAAAGTCGATTCCCTCATTAAAGAGGGTGGAGCAAAGGGCGGGGAATCCTTTCGCACGGAGGCGCTGGCACTGAAATCGGCCCTTCAGTCGGGGAACAGGAAGACGATAGCGAACGCAGCGGGGAAGTTTGAGAAAGCCTCGAAGGAGGTGGGAGACGGAGAGCTGCAGAAAAATGCAGGGAAGCTTGGGGCAGACATAAAAAAGAATGCTTCTTCGACCATTGGCAAAGTTCTGTCCGGAAAGAACCTGCTTCCCGCTCTCTACCTCCTTGTAGGATTCTGGATTTTGAGCTGCGTGGCCATGCTCTTCATGGGAATACCTGTTGGGAATTTCATGAAGGGCTTTCCAATCATCTTCATCCTCTCCGCCATTTCCTTCCTCGTGGCGGGTAACACGACCATTTCACACTACGGCCTTGAGGTCGTTTTCTGGGCGCTGATCATAGGGTTATTTATCAGCAATGTGTTCGGAGTGCCAGAATGGCTGAGGCATGCGGTGAAGACCGAGTTTTTCATCAAGATAGGGATTGTCATGCTCGGTGCTGAGGTTCTCTTCCGCACGATCGTCAGCGTCGGGGCTTACGGCTTTATACAGGCGATCGTTGTCATTGGTGCGGTTTTCTACGTATGTTTCTGGGTGGCGAAGAAGTTTGGTCTAGACGATGAGTTTGCCTCAATCCTCGGAACTGCCGTTTCGATCTGCGGTGTATCTGCAGCGATTGCAGCGGGGGGCGCAATCAAGGGTGATCAGAAAAAGGTGAGCCACACCATCTCCCTTGTTCTGCTCTGCGCCATACCCATGCTGATCTTTGAGCCAATCGTTATAAAGGCGCTGAATATTAATCCAACCGTTGCAGGTGCGTGGATCGGCGGGACAATCGACACAACGGGGGCGGTCGTGGCGGCTGGCTCCATTGCCGGTGAAAGGGCCATGGCGGTTTCGGTTGTGGTGAAGATGACGCAGAACGTTTTTATCGGAATAGCGGCCTTTCTCCTTGCAATCTGGTTTGTATTCAAGAAGAACACAACAGATGAAAGGCCAGGAGGACGGGAGATCTGGTACAGGTTTCCGAAGTTCGTGCTGGGTTTCCTCATCGCCTCCCTCGTCATGTCTTTCCTCATGCCCGAGGCTGCAGTAAAGACTGTAACGGGGATCACGAAATCTATAAGGGGATGGTGGTTTACCCTCGCTTTTCTGTGCATCGGGCTTGATACGAGGTTCAAGGAGCTCTTCTCCATGGGCCGCGGAAAGCCCGCCGGGGCCTTTCTCATTGCCCAGGGCTTCAACATTGTCTGGACCCTGCTCATCGCCTACTTGCTTTTTGGTGGTGTGCTCTTTCCATTACCAAAGTTTTAAGTTGATAAGCAGCAGATGGGGTAGGTCTGATGGTTTTCTGAGGTTTTGCGTACGGTGATGTTAATTATCAGGGGGAGCGGAGCAGGTTGGGTTTGTGCACCCACTGCTCCTCTAATTTTTGTTCTTGCAACTCTTCTATCTTTATCATCCAGCTTTATCATCCAGGTCAGATAGTTTTCATAGCAATTTTAAACCAGTATACAAATAAATCTCTTTCCAGTTCATGGTAGTTTTCAAACCTTTTTGATACGATGTCCCAGAATTTGTCGTTATGCCTTTTCTCTTTTAAGTGTACCATCTCATGAAAGATAATATACGTAATTAAATGATCGGGTAGATATCTCATCAACCTGTTAATCGTCAAATTTCCCTTCGGACTGCAGCTTGCCCATTTTGTCTTCATCTTCCTGAAGTAAAGGTTATTTAACCGAACTCCCAATTCTTTCGATGTTCCTTCAATCAGAACATGGACGAGTTCTTTAAATTCAGTTTCTGACCTTTTCGCTATTTCTTTACTTGAAGCCTTCTGGAGACATTCTTCAACGAACTGAATCTTCTTCTGTATCCAACGCCTGTGTTTATCCCATAACTGTTTGGGGTCGTACCCAAAAGGAAGGATAAAGAGCAGCCCCTCTGTTTTAAACTCTATTCGAGGATATTTCACATCCCTGTGTGAAACTTGACAAGGTATGCTATGCAGTTCCAAAGTTTTTAACGTTTTCTATTAGCTTTTCGTGTAAATTGTTCATCTCATCCAGAGATAGATTATATTTCCCCTTCATCTTTCTGACAAATCCTCTAATCTCCCTCTCCACTTCTTTCTTGACAGTGGTTTGATGAAACCACCCGAAGAACATGTATTTTTCAAGCTTCCTTGAAAGATCATTTACTACCTTTACAAAATCATCGCTTCCATCAAATCTTTTCTCAAGCTCAAGGAGCATTGAATATTTGAGGTCAGAGAAACGGAGAGACTCCTGCCTTGAAATAAGGCTGTTGATCTCGTTTATGGTTTTAACACCCTCCGTGTAGATCCTTTCATAATCCCTTGTTTTTTCTCTCCACATCTCAAGCAGTCTTGCTACCTTTTCTACTAAAGATTCATAGATAGGATTTCTGTGTCTTTCGACAAGCACTAATCTGTTGAGCGTGAAAAGAATATTGGCGGCCTTCTCTTTTTTATTTTTAATCCTCTCTTCCAATGCCTGAAGATACTCTCTATCGAAGGCAATGACAGGGAGGTCCTTTTGCAACTTATCTATTTCAGTAGCTCTATGAACAAACCTCACGGTTTTATCGTAGTATTTTTGAACAAATGCCTCATCCATCGGCTTCTGGACGACTATTTTCATGTATAAGGTATAGATCGCAGAAACCCACTTATAGTTCTCAAAATACTCAAGCTTAACTTCATCAGGTCCCAGGAGCTCGAAAGTTTTCCTCAGGTTCTTATACTTTTCAACAAACTCCTTCTCTTTCTCAACATCGGAAGTCAGAGTTTCAATTGCGGTCAATAAAGTTTCCCTATCATAATCCCTGGGGATTCCTCCCAGTAACTCAAGGGTTTCTTTTATCAAGGCAATAAATTCATCCTTAATGCTCTCATAGTTGAGAAGGGCTCCTTTGATATCCTCTTCACTGAACATTTCGAAGGCTCTTTTAAATTCCCTTAAAATACCTACGTAATCAATAACAAGTCCTGCTTCCTTTAAATCCTTAAAAGGTCTGTTTGTTCTTGCGACAGCCTGGAGAAGTCGGTGTTCCCTCAGGAGCTTATCAAGATACATGACTTGAAGAACAGGAACATCAAAGCCGGTTAAAAGCATATCAGTAACGATCAGTATTCTCGGTAGCTCTTCTTCCTTAAATTTTTCGATAACGTCCTTTATTATACCTTCAATGTCCCTGCCTCCGTACCTGACTTTTGTTTCAGCCACATAGCGTGCGATTTCGGGCTGATCCTGTTCAGTAAACGTCATTACAATCTCACTGTATTCCTCCGGGAGATGCCTGTCCAGCTCCCTTTTATAGATCTCACATGCCTTTCGGCTTCCAGCTACCACCATGGCTTTAAACTTACCATCGATGTTCTCTCTGAAATGCTGAACTACATCTTCTGCAATTGTCTTTATTCTTTCCGGATTTTCGAGGACAAGTTTAATGGCATTTAACCTCTTCTTTACCCGATCTTCTATACATTCCCGTATATCTTCCGGAAGCTCTTCTAACTCTGTTTCTAAAAAGGCCTCAAGGAAATCCTTTTTCAAGTGAACGTCTTTCTCGAGTCTTGGCTGGTAAAGGATTTTTACGGTAAAACCATCCCTGATGGATTCGGTGATAAAATATCTATCAAGGTAAAGTTCTTCAGGAGGGTAACTAAACTCTAGATAAGTATCCCTCCCCCTTTTCGATATGGGTGTGCCTGTAAGGGCAAAGAAAAAGGCTTTTTTGAGTATGGCCTTCATCTGAGCTGCAAGGGTACCGTATTGAGTCCTGTGCCCTTCGTCTATCAAGGCGATAACGTTTCTCCTGTTCATTATCGTTTTTTTGAGTCTCGATACCTTCTCAAGTTCCCCTTGCAATTCCTTCAATTCCTCAGGTCTGAACTTATGAATGAGAATGATAAATACGCCCCTTTTGCCGCGGTAGTCGTCATACTTAAGAATCTCCTTCAGTTTCCGTATGGAACCAATAATCTCAGGTTTAACAAGATCTAATGAGTAGAATTCCTTATAGAGCTGATCCTCGAGCTCAACCCTGTCGACGATGAAAAATAGAGTGGGATTTTCGAGCTCTTTTAAATAATAAAGTTTGTTAGCCGCAAATATCATGGTGAGGGTCTTTCCGCTGCCCTGCCAGTGCCATACAAGCCCTTTGCTCTTATCCTCTTCACCCCTCAGGTTGTCAATCACCCTATTCACCATCTTATTTGCAGCCCTGTACTGCATGTACCGGGTGATGACCTTGGTGGCATTTCCAAATTCCACCCTTGAAAATAGAAAGTTTTTGAGGATATCAAGCAAGGTTTTATTTGATAGCATTTCAATGGTAGAATCAATAGAATCTTTTTTCTCTTCCCGCCACTCATGGGTTTTTATCTCTTCCTGCCACGGCACGATTGGAAAATACCTAGCCCGGCTCTCTGCTGCGACTCCAATTTGAACATACTTATAAAGCTCGGGGACTTCCTTCTCGTAGTTTTTAATCTGCCTGTA
>CAZPCG010000037.1:0-11085 GCA_964584875.1 uncultured Spirochaetota bacterium | reverse complement strand
AAATTTTTCCTTTCTCAATAAAACAGAACCAAAAAATAATTGTCAATAATCATTTTAAATCAAATCCTTCTGCTGTCAAGCAAATATTTTTCCCACAATAAGCGATAGGGACATTAGATACTACACATCAATATTTATTGATAGCAAAATGTATATCCATGTCAGTTATTATGATTGAGGCGAGCATGATTTAAAGTATGCCATACGGACAAAAGATGGTAGGTCAATAGAGACTGTGGATGGCCATAGCTTGGAGAGTAGACTTCAGTAGGACTATACAGCAGCCTTACCAATCTGCTCTCTTCATTACCCCGCCTTGTCGTACATCAGGCGCCGACACCGATCTTTTCTCTGGCCTTTCCTATAACCTTTTCTCTGACCTTTCTCTTTTTCCTGTAGAGGGTACCGTTCATCAGCTCATCGACGAAGGACATGTGCCCCTTGTAGACCTTGTTCTCATACTCCTCGCACCACGCCCTGCTTGCAACCTCACCGTATGCCCTCGCATACTCATCAATTGCGGGGGCAAGGGTCGTGATTAGCGATTCGGAACCGGGATGAGTGGCATGAGCTCCTGCTTCGGCAACCGCATCCCTCAGGATCTGGGGGTTGTCGATGATGGTGCAGGGCAAAAGGAGGTTTTCGTTGTATGGCCTCCGTCTCTTCAGGGCCTTGAAGAAATCTGACTGCAGCACCTCCCTCAGGCTCTTCTCCTTGATATTGTCAGCCGCGAAATGGCAGAATACGCAGGGCTCCACATCCCCATTTGCGATGATGTGCAGGTATTCGTGACCGCCGGCAAGGCATCCATCGGTGAGAATTCCATCGTTCCAGAAATCAGCGACAATGACCTTCTTCCTGTCCCTGATCTCGATTATCCCCTTTCTCCTGTAATTCCTCTGCTCGGGTGTGGGCATGAGGTCGAGATTTGGTTCCTTCCCGATGGGGATGTAGTTGAAGTACCAGCCGAGGAATATACCCTTGTCGACATAGTAGTCGATGAACTCATCGCTCACGATGAACTCGTTGTTCTCCCTCGTTGCGGTCGCAGAGAATCCGAAGATAACGCCTTTCTCCCGAAGCCGGTCCATGGCGTCCGATATCTTCCTGAAGGCACCCCTTCCCCTTCGCTCATCGGTTTCCTTTTCAAAACCCTCCACGCTTATGCAGGGAATAACATTACCGAGCCGCGCAAACTCATCAGCCCTTCTGTCGTCTATCATGGTCCCGTTGGTGTATATCTGGAACATGGCATCGCTGTGCGTCTCAAGCATCTCGGTCAGATGGGGCCAAACGTTTGGCTCGCCCCCCGAGATGACGAAGAAGAATATGCCAATATCCTTTGCTTCATTGAGAACCCGGTTGACGGTGTTTATACCAAGATCTTCGGCCTTTCGGTAATCCCCTGCATAGCAGCCGTAACAGTTCAGGTTACACTTCATGGTCGGGCTGATGACTATGAGGGAAGGCGGATATACGCCTATTTCCTCGAAGTAAGCCTTTCTGCGCGGTCCATAGACTGTAAAGGGCTTTACAATGAAATTCTGTACAAACTTCTCCTTCACCGATTTCGAGAGGGTAGGAAAGACCTGATGAAGCTTGCGCAGCATAAGATCAAGCATGATTGCGGCTTCAGGCATACCCTGGCGCGTTATGATGGGGCTTGTGAGCCTCATCCACTTTTCCTCGGATATGCTTGACATGAGCTTCAGGGCGGTTTTTGCGCCAATGGTAACCGCCGTCGTCTTGACAATGTTTTTGATTCCCATGAAAAACCTCCCCCATAAAGTTTTATCCTGTGGAAAGCCAGCAAGTCATGGTAAAATACGATGAATTCATACGAACTACACAAAATCAAGAGGTAACACTTAGCACCCTTCCGGGCGGCACAAGTCGTATCATACTATATGACACATTACCAATGCCCGGTTCTATCAAAAGTCCCTTAGGTACTCCTTGGTCAAAATTTCGAGAAATCTATCACCCCCTTTTATCTTTGCAAGAGTTTTCTGGATGAAGGTTTTCAAACTGCTTGAACCTTTCCGGTAGTTCTCAATAAGCTCCTGTGCCTCCTTCCTCTCGGAGAGTAAATAGTTTATATATGTCGAAAGGGGAACCATATCACGCTGCGTATTAAGCCAGTTGTAGACGTCTTCATCTATTGTAATATTGATCTTGACCTTGTTCATATACTACTCCTCGCATAAGTATGACAAATACTACCAATAAATATATGAGATGTCAATGAAAATTCCTTCACTATTAGTAATATTCCAAATGAAGCATTCGTTACAACCCAAGTCATCAATACTTCAACACATGGGGCAGGGAGCAACGGGTTGAGCTTATAACGTACTTGTCGATAGAGCCGCATAAAACAACATTGGTAAAAGGCGAGCACCTGCAAGACGCCCATGAATAGAAGCGCATCACAGAAGCCCCTTATCCCGGTAGTACGCCTCTGCATCACTCAATATCTCCTCTATAGCCCTGTTCTGCTCCTCGGTGAGAGGGGGTACCCGGTGGGTGCGAAGTATCTCCTGCGCCCTCTCTGTGGCGCAGTCAAGCGCAGTCTTCTTACCAATTTTTATCCATTCCGGATAGGTAGACCTGTCGGCGACCCTGGGAATAAACTGCTGGCTCTTCCACCACCTCCGCGTGTGCTGTTTGGCGAGGTACGAACCAGGTATGGGGCCCACCTCGTCGATGAGATCTACCGCCAGCGTCTCGTCACTTATCTCAAAGCCCTCGATCATGCGCCCAACCCACGTTGCTATGTCGTCATCGAGCACAGCACCTGCGGGATGGTAGGTGTACTCGCCATAAACACACCCGTGGAGGACGATGAGGTTTGCTCCCGAGAGAGCAGCAACAAGCGTTGACATCGACCTCTCATAACCTGACTGCACATCGATCGTCTTTGCGCTGCTCATGCCCGGGCAGTTTGCGAATGAGGGAATCTCGTAGTTTCGCATGATCTGGTTAAATGCAGCCGTATGCAGGGCCGATGCAAGGTCGCAGAAGCAGGGATGCCCCGTGCGCATATCGAGGGGCATTGTGTAATCACCGGCTATTATCCCTGTCCCCTGCCTTGCGAGCTGGATGAAAACAACGCCCGCAAGTGTTTCTGCAAGGGTCGTTACGAGCGATCCTGCAATGGTGGCAGGGCCGGTTCCCCCCATCATATCGCTGCTGATGAGGAAAAAGGGGAAACCCGCCTCAGCATACCGCAAAATAGCCCTGCAGCTATCCTCATCATAGGTAAGGGGAGCTGAGGAACCTATAAAGGCAAGCAGGTCAACCCCCACTGCTTTTGCCATCCTGATATGAAACAGCTCGAGGTCGTTCCCGTTATCTGCCACCGTTATTTTTGTCGTGTTCTTCAGATGGCTTGCTATATCAATGAGAGAGGCCATGGCCGGGGGGACTCCAACGATGTCCGTATACGGGGCGGTATCTGCAACCAGGTGTACGCTGTCAAGGGCGTCAGAGACTATCGTCGCATCATCAAGCTCTCTCAAAGTCGCTGGCCTCGCCTCCCAGGTGCCAGGGTCTACGATCCTCATTCCAGCCCCGCCGAGGAAATAGAGGCGGTTGCGCCCCATGTGCAGGTCGTGCTTCGGTTCACGTGCCTTCATCCTGAAACTGCCCGGTGTCCTGCGTATCGCCTCCTCGACGAGCCAGTCCGGTATCCTAACCCTTTTACTGTCAAAATCGACCCTGCAACCCCCCTCTCTGAGAAGCTCAAGGGCCTCCTCATGTAAAAAATTGACCCCCGTACGCTCAAGAACTCCCAGTACGCTCATGTGAACCTCCTCAAGCTCCTCAGGGGTCAACAAATCTAGCGGCTTGATCCTTCGAATGAACCCTCTCAACATTACCCCTCTCCTCCTTAGTTTTAGAAATCTTTACATGCCAACCTGCAGATCAGATTTAAATCCCTGACCCGCACAGTCAGGAGCCATAAAGTACCGACCCACCCGTGACAGCACGAGGTTTTAGTGTCATTTTAGCCTATTGTGGGATATAATTAGTTTCTGCTAACCAATTCACATTTTAATATCATGTATATATTGCTATTGCAACAATTATTTGAATCTTACGAAGATAGAAACTAATTATTGAGCTGGTGAATGATTCGTTAGAATTATTCACCAGCGACTAATTACAACAACAATTGCCGTATTCCAAAGGAGGGCTAAATACGTGAACCTCGAATTTGGAAAGGTGCTGTCAGAAGAGGAAGTAAAGCAGGTGCATACCTCATCCCTGGAGGTTCTTGAGCATACAGGAACCCTTGTGCGAAATGAAGAGCTGTTGAAAAGGCTCGGTAGCGCAGGTGCAAGGATCGACCACCGGAGCCAGACTGCCCGGTTTCCGGGAAGGATGGTCGAAGAGCTGATCGAAAAAGCGCCTGATACTATCATGCTTTACCCCCGGGATGGGACCAGCCCGCTTGAAATCGGGCGGGGGGCCACCCATGCGGTGAACGGTTTCGATGCAGTCTTTATCCTCGACTACGAAAGCGGGGAAAGACGCCCCATAACAAAACAGGAGGTGGGGAATTTCGCCTGGATCGCCGACCAGCTTGAGAATGTCACCATCGTTGGAATCCAGGGCCTCCCCCAGAATGTTCCCCAGGCGAAGGCTGAAGCGCACGCTGTTTCGGCACTGCTGCAAAACACCGCAAAGCACATCCTTATCGCTCCTGACACTGGCCGAGTCGCTGATACGGTATACCGGATGATCAAAGAGGCAACCTGCAGCGATGACATCGGTTCTAAACCGGTTGTCTCATGCCACATATCGCCATCAGCCCCCCTTCAGTGGACCCCTGAGGCTTCCGAGATCGTTATCAGCACTGTTTCAAATGGTATCCCCTTTTACATCCTTCCCTCCCCGATGGCAGGTGCTACCTCCCCCGTGACCCTCGCAGGGTGGTTAGTCCAGCACAACACACAGGTGCTGTCAGGTCTTGTCATGGCCCAGGTTCTGAGGCCCGGGCACCCCGTTGTGTACTGCAACGCCCCCACCCTCTTCAACATGCGGGAGGGAAATCCCATCATCGCAACGCCAGAGACCATGCTTCTCAGGCTTGCGGGTGCACAGATGGCCCGCTTCTACAAAATACCAGGCCACTCGATCGGGTTTGACACCGACGCCCACTTCGTCGACCAGCAGTGCACCTGGGAGAAGGCGCTCACTGCAATGGCCTGTGTGAGCGCAGGCATCGATGTGGTGGTGAACCTTGGGATGTTTTCCACAGGTCTCACAGCGAGCTACGAGTCCCTCGTCCTCGACCATGAGGTGTTCAGCATGCTACGGCGCTTCCAGCACGGCATCGATGTGACGAAAGACCACCTCGCGGTGGACGTGATCAGGAAAATAGGGACTTGGGGCTCTTTCCTCGAGGAGGAGCATACCCTTAAGCATTTCAAGAGCGAAAACTGGTACCCTGAGATATCATGCAGGGTGCTCTACGAGCGCTGGACAGAGGGAGGATCAAAAGACGTGCATGCGAAGGCTCATGAAAAGGTGATAAAACTGCTTTCCAAACCTCTTCCACACTACCTCGATCAAAAAAGGGTTAAGCAAATTGAAAGGATCATGGCAGAAACGTGATCGGTTTTTTCAAGTAATGTTACAAGATTTTTATAGGTCTCTGCTTCCATAATTATCGAATAATGCAATATTTTTCCCACTACGAATATCTAAAGTTTAATAAAGAGAGATACTGACATAAGAAAGATACAAAATCCCTTACCCTTTCAGGGCGCCTGAGGTAAAACCTCGAACGAAGAATCTCTGAAAGACAATGTAAACTATAATCATAGGCATAGATATCAGAAGCAACCCTGCCATAGTAAGGGGAACATCCAGATTAAACCTTGATTTGAAAACCGTTATTCCCACCATTAGTGTTCTCATTTTGGTTTTCGGTAAAAATACCAGGGCAATCAGAAGATCATTCCACACATACAACGCATTTACTATGATAAGGGTAATTATAGGTGGGATCGAAAGAGGGACCAGTATCTTGAATAGAACTTTAAAGTTACTGCATCCGTCCATTATGGCTGCTTCTACAATTTCTCCGGGCATGGTCCTGAAAAAACTTGTTAAAAGATATACTGAGAAAGGGATACATATCGCAGAGTATATCAATATCACCCCTGGATAGGTGCTCATGAGGTGAGTGCGAACAAAGAATATATAGAGAGGAACTATCATAACCACTATAGGAACGGCCATCAGGGAGATTATGCTATTGAGTAATACCTCCTTTCCTCTGAAGTCCATGAATACAATGGCAAAAGCAGCAACAATGGATGCTATGGTGCAGAGCATAACCGAACCAATGGTGATGATACCGGAGTTCATAAACCAAAGGTAAAATCGTCCACTTTGCAGGGCTGCGGGAATGTTTCCAAAGTCCAGGGGCCAGGGCAGATTGAACGTGCTTTTCAAATACTGCTCCTGGGTTTTGAGCGATACTGTGACCAGCCAAAGAAGAGGGTATATACAAATTACGGAAGCAAGGATTAAAAACAGGTATCTAAAAAATGCTCTATACCTTATTTTGCCCCGCATTTTATTCCACCTTAATTACCCCTCTTCTTCCTGCCCAATCTGCTTCCTGATTTTAAACAACAGGAATATTAAAACAGCTGTCCCCAGAAATAAAAGAACGGACGCTGCGGAGGCTATTCCAGGGCTCGGCATCTGACTCCTCGCAAGCTTGTTGAAGATAAATAGCTCCATCACCAGAGTTGCATCTCCTGGACCACCCAGGGTTACCGTATAGGAGTAAGCGAAAACCCAACTGAGCATATTTATTACCGTTATAATAGTAAAAAACTCAATAACTGTCTTCATTTGAGGTATGGTTATATAAAACAGTTTCCCCCACCATCCTGCACCATCAATCTCGGCACTCTCGAAAATCTCTATATCCAGGCTCATAAGCCTGGCCAGAAAAAGAATGATCCCAAAACCCAATTCTTTCCACAGAATTATCATCATCAACGTCCAAAGAGCATATCTGGGATCACCCAACCAGTCGATTGCTAAAAAATCCAATCCGAACGTCTTAAAAAGACTATTGACAACGCCATGCAATGTAAACATGTAGCCGAAGATTATTCCCACCACCGGTATGGGCAAAATATAGGGCATGAAGAGCGCCCCTCGGTAGAACTTCCATCCTTTGAGATGTTCAAAGAGTAAATAGGAGAAAATAAGAGATAGAAAAACCAACACCGGAATCAAAACAAAGAGATTTACGTTGTTTAAAACCGCCTTTATGAATGTTGGATCCCGCAATACAAATTTGTAATTATCGAGACCTATAAATACACCAGTTATTCCTCTAATCCTTCTGGTTGAAAAGTCAAATACCTTTATGAGAGAATATCCATAGACCAGTCCCAGGGGTATAATAACCGGTAGCATGTAGATGTAGGGGGTTATTTTTCGCGTTTTTAATATCATAGAATTAATAAAAGGTTTGGATGAGAATGGTATCGTTCTCTAACTATGTGCATAGTCAGTTGTAACGCAGGCTTATTACTGCTATAATAAGCCCCCGTCATGTTACCGCGCTCATTCAGGCAAGCCTTTCAACCAATCTAAGTAATTCTGAACCATGTCCGGATACTGCTCTCTCCACTGTTCTGCAAGTCTCTGTGCTTTTTCTCCCAACCCCCTGGGTGTTTTCATACCGGAAAATAGCTCCTGACAACCTGCATACGCTGCTTCTCCCAGAATAGCCCAGGGAATGGTATCTCCCAGGTATATCGTTGAATTTTCAAACCAGTCCCAGGTTTCTCTTATCAAGGGATCGTCTATCTTTTTAGGATCAAACCTGTCATCAGCTGGAATTGCCCCTAGATCATCCCACAGAGCGTTATATCGGTCCTTCCTGTGCATGAGTCTGATGAACTCTGCTGCAAGTTCCTTGTGTTTGGATTTTGAAGATATAAGCACACCCTGGACGTAGGTCACATCCTTTTTGGCTAACTTTCCAACCCCGAAGGTAGGGGTCTTCATAACACCAATATTTTCCGTACCCAGTACTTTTTCCATGGCAGGAATAATAGTGCCCACCGCTATGGTCATTGCTGCCTCGCCTTTGGTAAAAAGATCCTGACCCTGATATAGGTCCAGTGAGCTTACATCGTCATTTATATAGCCCTTGTCCCACAGCTCCTTTATTCGAACCCAGTGTTCATAGTAGCGAGGATCATCCCACCTTAGCTCTCCAATACAGAGTTTAATGGCATCTCTAGGGGAATCAAGCTGTTGTATCATGAAAAGTGAGAGTAGCCAGTCTCCAACCAACTGGTCCTTGGCTCCCAATGAAATTGGAGTTATTCCTGCATTTTTCAGTATCTGACACACCTTTAACCACTCATCCCAGGTTTTGGGTGGAGCCAGCTCTTTCGGTACTCCGGCTTTTTTAAACAGTGCCTTGTTATAAACCCAGCCGTGCCCAAAGAGGTACCATCCTGCACGGTATTGTTTTCCCTTAAAATTGGAAAGTGGTGTTGCGACCATGTGTTTTAGCTCGTCCCTCGGTATTAGGTCATCCAACAGCGCTACATGACCCAACCATACCCACTCCATTATGTATATACCGTTCCACCCAAACTGTAAATCAGGCGGTTTCCCAGCTGCTGAAGCTGTGGGGAAATCGCTGAAAACATTCTCCGTTGCCTGCAAGGTCGCTTCTACTGTCACATTCGGATGCTCCTTCTCGAATGTGGCAATCGTATCCTCGAGCCAGCCCGTCAGACCTTGGAGCTCCGTCTCTCCCCACCACCAGAAGACCAGCTTGACCTCTTCCTTTGGGCCCGCTGCACCTTCTTTCTTTCCTCCTGCGAAAAGTAATCCACTCACGAGGAGCAGAAGTGCTGCGATGCAAAGCGCCTTCATGATTTCTTTTTTCCTCATAACTTGCCTCCTTTTGGATTTTGGATGATAAAAAGGTAAAACGCCAACAACAGGGTTCTATACCCACATCGAAACGTCATTTCCTTCTTTCCTCCGAATTAAGATGATCTCTTTTTACTCATTTTTTTAACCTGCCGAAGGATGCGCACATCTTCACGGTGGCGGGGATGATCGATTCCTTGTTTTACACGAATCAGACTATCAATATCCATCCAGTTTGTCTCTACTTCGCCGTATTTATCGACAATTCGCTTTTTCCATACGGTAGTGAAGCGGACGCCAGGAATGCTCTGATGAATGTCGATTCGGTCTGGCTCAACACCAATCTGTAGAATTTCACCTGGCATGTTCGGATTCAACAAATAAGGGCTACCAAATTCTCGAAGAGCTGCATTGACATTCGTTATGTTTAAAGGTGTTGACTCAACCCAAAGGTCCATATCTTTGGTGTAACGAGGCTTTGCATGGAAAATAAACGCAAGGCCGCCGATGATAAGGTATCGGACTTTATGTTTGTTGAGTACTATCAGCAGGTCTTCAAAGTCTTGGATCGTTTCCACGTTTACTCGGATTTTTTGTTGGTACCGCCCGCCTTTTCAATATCCCGCCTAATGGCAACCAGCGCGGAGAGCCGTGAACTCGGAGGTAAACTCTGCCAGTATTGCAGGTCCCAGTGTTCGGCCTCTTCAAAACTGTGGGAGATATGGGCAACGAGTCGTTTTTTACGTTCTTTCGAACGTTCCTCAATACTCATGGGCACTGTCATTAGAGAATAATTGTTTTCCCCTATCCAAGCATATCAAGCTCTAAAACTGTATCAAGAAAAACATCAACGATCTTATGTTATGTTATATTGAATTATTGCCTCAGGCAAGGAGCATATTAGACCCCAAACTCGAGTCAATCACACCATAGGAAAGATGCTGGACCAGCTTGAGAGATGTATTTATTAAACAGCGTTGACTGGCTGCTCACTACGCTTCTAAAACAAACTCGGATATTCTTTTTCTCTGCTCGGGCAAACTCGGGATGATTTCCTATGATTGATAGGTTAAATTTAGTCATATACTGACCGCAAGGTTTTTTCTCACACTGTCAACGATCGCACACTAAAAATCTCTTTTTCAGTTAATGGTGCAATAGCAGGTTCTGAAACGGTAATAACGGCTATTGTATCACCAAGGGCATTGAATACCTCTAGTGTATATCCATCTTCACCATCAGCAACAGGATGGTGCTCAACAATAGTCGCTACATCACCTTTCTTCAAACCTTTTTCAGGTATATCTTCTAATAAAACTACTTCTTCAAATAACTTATAGGTCATTTTTCTCTCCCTTATCTGGATACATAGTAATGAATTTTGTATCTCCTGTTGCAGTTTCTGTCATCCAAATCGTGCACACAGCTAAAGGTTTACCATTTGGCCCAGTTAAATTTCCTTTAATTTCATACATCTGCCCGTATTTTGTGTTTTCTTTTGGTATGGCATCAAGCGATAAAATCTGTGTGCGTAAGTCTTTTTCCAGTAATTGCCAGTTTTAAAGAGTATACCCTGCTTGAGATAACCATTGGGACTTATCATTTCGCTTTCGCAGAGAGAGCAGATATTGGGTCAATTTTTCAGTAGAAATCAGTGTTTTTGGTGGTAGTCTCATTTATAGCAGCTTGACTTTTTTCATTGTGGCAAAAGTATACCTTCCGATATCTTACGCTTGATGGAAATACTCAGGAGACCACCATTTTCATTGGAAGAACATAGAATGATTGTTCTCATATATTCAAGCATATCAAGCTCTAAAACTATGTCAAGAAAAATATCAATAATCTTACGCTATATTGAATTATTACCGCAAGCAAGGGGCATATTAGACCCCAAACCCGATCTTAAAAGTTTTGGTTGACATACTCTCTGTGAGGGGCTGCAGGTTGTTGGGTTGACAAAATCATCACAATCAGTATAATTAGTTTCTGGTGAAGAATTGGCAATTTCATGGAATACTAATGTTGCCTTTATAATAAACATGGATATATAAAGAGTTAGAAACTAATTATTGAGCTGGTGGCATTGCATTCCTTGCTTAAATGGGAATTGTTCACCAGCGACTAATTGAATCTGCTCAATTTAAGCCA
>CAZPCG010000036.1:0-11088 GCA_964584875.1 uncultured Spirochaetota bacterium | reverse complement strand
AAAACCTATGGGATGGGTGGAACTCTGGACCGTCGTGGCAAAACGGTTGCCCTGCCCTATGACATCTTCTACATCGGTAGCTGGGGTTTCAGGAATGTCCTGAAAGGAATGGGAAGGTCCGAGGCCGATGTGAGAACGCTGAAGACAATGGACGAACTTGCCGATTTCTGTCAGAAGCTGAAAGCCGAGGGCCACCCGAAGTGGTACCTCTCAACAGGTTTTCTTGGACAGTACATGATAAGGGAGCTTTTCTGGGTGTTTGTGTATCAGCAATCATACCCTGTTGACATCATGAAGAAGGCAGAGTTCATGGAGGATGGCGTTAAGTTCACCGACAAAGAGTTCATCAATGCCTGCAGGGCAGTCCAGGCAATGAGCAGGATGACGAGGGAGGACGTCCTCTCCCTCGATTATCAGACCGATCACTACAGCATCATGGTGAACCAGGAGGCATGGGGAAGCCTCTACGACGGACCCTGGGCCACAGCGGTGCTGCTCGACAACCCTGAAGCAATCAACAATGTATTCGGTTTCTACCATCCACCGGTCGTTAAGGGGGCCAGGGGTGATGTTTGGGCTGCTGACGCTGCACAGATCTTATGCATGGAAAAGGACAACCCTCAGAAAGAGCAGGTTATCGAGTTCATGAAATTCGTGCATTCTCCAGAATGTACGAAGTATTTCATCGAGCAGTTGATCCATCCTGCAGGGAAGTTCCCTGATAACTGGAAAGATCTGGTCAAGCACGAAATCTACTTTGAGCTTGTGGAGATGTATGAAAAAAGCATTGTATCTCCCTGGATCTGCTATACAGGTGAGATAGAGACGGCTCTGATCGATAACCTGACGCAGGTTTTTACAGGCGAGCTGACACCGCAAAAGGCAATGGCAAACGTGCAGACAGTAACCCAACGGTACTGGGCGTCGAAAAAGTGAGACCTATTCAGTCTCACCCAAAGGGATAAAATAAGGAGCTGTGAAAGCAAAATATTGAGCGCAAGAAAAGTGGGACTTATCCACAGCGTTTGAAAGAATTATCACCTGAGAAAGCAGAGCCATGGCGGAGCGTTTGCGATATGATCCTTTGAAGCAGAAGATGGAGCCCTACGCGTGGCTTGCGCCATCCCTCATTTTGTTCCTGATCTTTCTCCTCTATCCGATAATCTTTTCCATCGTCTTGAGCTTCTATGACTGGAACGGTTACTCGCGGGAGATTTTCGCGAAATTTATCGGGTTGAAAAACTACAAACACCTCATCAGGGACACGCTTGTCTGGAAATCGTTCAAGAATACCACCTTTCTGGTTTTTACCGTTGTTTTTGTTCAGAATGCCATTGCTCTGTTCCTTGCAATAGTAATATTCTACGGCAATTTCAAATACGATGGCCTGATACGTGCAATCATATTTTTTCCGGGGGTGGTTTCTGCGATTGTCATTGGACTGGTTTTCAGGAAATTTTTAGCCATTGATGGCGCTATCAACCAGGTTTTGCAAAAACTCGGCCTTTCAAATCTTGCACAGGCATGGCTTTCAAACACCAACCTCAATATCTGGATTGTTTCTCTTGTGCTGGTATGGCAGTGGGCAGGGTATAACCTCGTTATTTTCTATGCGGGACTACAGTCAATAGATAACACCCTTCTGGAGGCGGCGTTCATAGATGGTGCCAGTTTGACAAAAGCGATCTTCACCATCGTTCTGCCCCTTCTCAAACCCATAATATTCCTCTCCGCGATGCTGAACTTTATCGGGGGGTTCAGGATTTACGATATGATATGGGTAATGACGCGGGGAGGACCCAATCATTCCTCCGAGGTGTTGACGACCTACCTGTACTACCAATCGTTTCAATCGAAAGGCCCGAGCGACATGGGGTATGCATCAACGATTGCAATACTGCTGGCAGTGATTGTTCTAGTATTCGCCGTTATAAGAATCAGGTTTGTTTCAAGGGAGTAAGAGTTTGCCCCTAACTGTATGATTGATGTTCTTAAAAAAAGAGTAAAGAAAAAATGATCAGGCTTACAACGAGACAGTTTATCGTTACAAGGGTGATCATTGCTGTTGCCCTTGCAGTGATAATCATACCACTGGTGTGGGTGCTCTTTATTTCCTTCAAGAGGCCCGAGGAGATATACGAATCATTTCTCTTCTTTTTTCCAAAGCGCTTTACCTTTGAAAATTACCCCGGGGCGATTGAGTTTGCAAGGAAGGCGCTCGGGCTCAGTTATCCAAGAATGTACCTCAACAGTGCCGTGGTCACAGGAGGAGGGCTGCTCATCGCATTGTTCGCTGCTTCTTTTGCTGCATTCAGCATGGTTCATTTTAAGTTCAGGTCCAGGGAGGCCTATTATACATTCATCCTCCTGAGCTACATGATTCCTGTTCAGGTTTTGCTCATACCTCTTTACATTGTGCTGCTCAGGCTCAGGATGCTGAACACGTACTGGGCATTGATATTTCCCTACGCTATCATAGGGATTCCCATCGCAACTTTGATCCTGAGGAGATTTTTCCAGCAGATACCGAAGGAAATTGAGGAAGCTGCGAGAATCGACGGGGCGAGCAGTTTTCAAATCTATAAAAATATCTACCTTCCCCTTGCAAAACCAGCACTTGCAACGGTGATAATATTCCTGTTCCTTGAGATGTGGAACGAGTTTTTATTTGCCTTTATCTTTATCAGGGTTGATGAGTTGCAGACCCTGCCGCTTGCGATGTCAAGGATAGGTTTTGGCGGTAGGTTTCCAATCCCCTGGGGGGCATATTCGGCATCGATAATGATCGCCATAGTGCCGATTTTCATTGTATTTATGATCTTCCAGAGGTGGTTTGTAAGTGGAATCATTGCGGGCTCATTAAAAGGTTGAGCGTAAAGGTTTAAGAATAAAAGGTTAAGGTTGAAGGATTGAGTGCATTATGGAGAAGATAAAGCTCGGTCTGCTCACAGGAGGGTTTTTTGAGTTCTGGCGGATGTATCCCGACCTTGAGAAGATAGTTGAAGAGGAAATGAGGAAGCTGTATGCGGGGCTGAGGGAGAGGCTGAAGGATGGGTATGAAATAGTATGGTCCGGACTGGCTGACACGTGGGAAAAGTGCGACGAGGCGGGGAGAAAGTTCGGAAATGAAAGTGTGGATCTGCTTGTGATCTGCGAGGGAACATACTTTCCAGACTACATGCCCATTCAAACGACTGAATACCTCCCCGGCGTACCTGTCCTGGTTTTACTGACCCAGCCCCAACCCTATGTAAGAGAAGATATGAATTACGTCGATGCCATTCATCATTCCTTCGGCATGGTGGGTGTTGTGCAGTTGACCGGTGCTTTCAGGAAGATGGGAAGAGATTTTGAGATTATCATCAGTTCCCTCGATGACCCTTCTCTATTCGATGAGGTGGCTGGATATGCAAAGGTTGTTTCCGTTCGTAAGAGATTGCGCTTTTTAAACCTCGGGATAGTCGGCCATACCTTCCAGGGGATGTATGACCTGGAGCTTGACAAAACCCTTTTCAAAGGGAAGATCGGGCCAAACGTTATTTACATTGAGCTCCATGAGCTCATATCTATATGGGAAGATATCAGCTCGAAAGATGGTGAAGAGGCGGCTTCTGAGCTCACTTCAGCCTACAGGCTTGAGGGACCGCGCAGGGAGGATGTGGTCAAAGCGTGCAGGCTGGGGCTTGCCCTTGAAAAGCTTGCCGAAAAACATAACCTGGACGGGGTCTCTCATCTCTGCCAGCATTTAATCCATGCACAGACAGGAACAACGCCCTGCCTGGCGAATAGCAGGCTGGTGGAAAAGGGGATAATGGTGACCTGCGAGGGCGATATCGGCAATCTTGCCGTCATGTGCGTACTGCATGAGCTGACGGGGGAGCCTGCCTTTCACGGTGAGTTTGGAATGTACGACCTGAAGGAAAACGCCTTCCTCTTTGTGCATCACGGAGCGGGAAGTCCGGGGCTTGCCAGGGACCCGGCAGAGGTGAGCATAACTCCCACGGGAGAGAAATGGGGGTTTACGGGCGAAGGTGCATCCTTTCGATTTGTGGGGAAACCGGGCCGCGTAACTCTTGCAAGCCTGATATACGATAAGGACGGCTGGAAGATGCTCATAACGGGGGGTGAAGTGCTCAGCGCGTCCCTGAGGCCGTACTACGGTGAGCAGTTTACGGTCAGGGTTAAAATGCCAATCAAGGATTATATCGAGCGTCTATGCCGTGAGGGTGTAACGCACCATGCGGCACTGGTGTACGGTGATGTTCGAAAGGAGCTTGAAAAGCTTTCAGACCTTCTGAAAATTCGGAAGTTCGTTCTTTAATATACGGGAATATCTTCCGGCCCGTAGATTGAGAAAAGTGCGGGCTCATGATATTTAAGTATATGCATCCTGTGCGGTTTTGAAAACAATGTTACGTGTTGGGAGACCGGAAATGGCGAACATACATGATGTTGCTGAAAGGGCGGGGGTCTCAATAACGACGGTATCCCGTGTTATCCATGACATTTCTCCTGTTAACACGGAGACGAGAAAAAAGGTATTGAGGGCAATTGAAGAGCTGAATTACCGGCCGAGTATCATCGCCCAGGGGATGAGGGGGCAAAAAACGAGATCGATTGGAGTCCTCATTCCTGATTTTACCAGCTACTACTACTCGGAGTTGCTCAATCACATCGAAATGGAGGCACGAGCCCAGGGTTATCTTGCTATCATGTGCACCACTGAAACTGATGCGACGAGGGAGAAGGAGTACTTTGATGATTTGATCAGGAGACAGGTGGATGGATTCATTCTCTGCTGGTACAGAGGAGGGGAGGAGAAACTGCACTATTTGCGGGAAATCCTGAAACGGGTCCCTATTGTTGTGATGGACCAGCCTGTAGAGGGTCTAGGGGTCTCCTCGGTTTATACGGATGGCTACAAGGGGATTAAAAAGATAACAACGGCTTTTATAAGGCAGGGGCACAGAAGCATAGCGATGATCAAGGACCTGAAGCATTATTCGGCGAATGAGACGAGATTTCAGGGTTACACCGATGCGCTGAAGAGCAACGGCCTTGAGGTTAGAGGTACACTGATCGAGCAGAGTGAGATTAGTGTGGAATCAGGGTATAATGCCGCTGAGAGACTTTTTAAGAGGGAGTCTCCTTCGGCGCTTGTTGCAATTGACGATCTAACCGCAATCGGCGCTCTCCACTACTGCGATGATCGGGGATTTGCGGTACCGGAGGATGTTTCAATAACGGGGTTTGACGATATATCCTTAGCGCGGTTCGTATCCCCGAGGCTGACAACAATTGCACAGCCGCTGCAGGAGATAGCCCGATGCGCGACGAGGCAGATCATCAAAGAGATAAGTGATAGAAATGCAGAAAAGCGGGATTTTGTATTTGAACCGATGGTAGTGCTGCGAGAATCCACAACCCTGCGCGAAGAACACATCCGGTAGGTTATTAAGATCCCCTGCGCAATCTACCTCACTTTGCTCCAGGAGAAATACAATATGGATAAAAATGAAACCACACAAGGTTACCATATTCAACCCTATCACATGAACGGGCTGAACTGGCGCCTTGTACCTCACGGCTCTGAAACGGGCAACATCGCTGTTGTAACCGGTTTTATGCCTGCATGGTGGGAGACAGAATACAACATCACCTTTGGCACTGCGTTTCATACGGATTCCAGGGTGCATCAAAGCACCCTTGCCGCAATGGAGGATATCTTGAGGGAGCGTTTTGGCGACCTGCCCAACTTTTTCTGCGGCGATGATTATGCGCACAGTTATCCGTGCGAACGCAGGTATGGAGATGCCTTTATTCCTGCCCTTTTCGGCGCTTCGGTCTCCTTTGAGGATGAGAGCGGGCATCCCTATGCAGGCTGTATGGAGCTTGACGACCAACAGGTGGAGAACCTGAGCGTGCCCGATATAAAGGGGCACCCGGCGGTTCTGCTACTGATTGATGAGCATAAGGGGGGATTTGCACGCCTTTCCGGTGAGCTGGGTTTTGAGGGAGTTTTGAACATCGCATATAAACTCAGGGGACAGGAGATATTCATTGACATGATTCAGAAAAAGGAGCTATTTCACCACCTGTGCAGTGTTGTGTGGGAAACGATAGATGGAGTTGTGCATCTGGTCAGAGCATGGCAGGACCCTCATCACGAAAGGCCGTCCTACTTTGTTACTGCCGATTGCCTGATAAATATGATCTCAGGCTGGATGTATGATGAGCAGCTTTTGGAGTTCGATCGACTTTTCAGTGAGAGCTTCGAGCTTTTTGGTATACACACCTGCAACTGGACCGTCGATCCGTATCTGGAAGCGATGGCAAGATTCGGGGGCAGGATGGGCTATCTTGATATGGGCCCCGAAAGCGACCTTGAAAAGGTGCACAGGCTTTTCCCGGAATTGCGTCCAGCCGTATTTTTCCATCCTGAGCAGCTCAGGGAAATGGATGCCGGGCAGGTAAGAAAAAGAATCACCGAGCTGTGCGAGAAACTGCACAGGGGGTACATACTGCTTTCGGATCTTGAGGCTGGAACGGAGGACAAAAAGATACGAATGACGTATGAAATAGCGGCACGGTATTAAGGTGTTCCATATTATAACGTGTACCTCCTCGCTGTATCGTACATTACAACGGCATTTTCCACCTTCACCCGGGGGTGAATTTCGGATGTCGAGCCGATGATTATCTTTCGTTCACCCGCATCGTGGATCGCTCCTAACACCGCCTCACGTACCTCTCCTGTTGTGCCGAAGGCGAGGAGCTGCGTGCAATCTATGGGCTGGCCGATCACCATTTCGGGGTATTTCTGGCGGAAGGTTTTCACATCCATCTGGCAGTACGGCTCCATGGGATGAATCTCACTCACCCCTGCCTCGATGTAATCGTCAATGAGCGGCCACTTGTATCCGTCGAGAAAGGCCATGACGTGGTACCCGTGTTTCTTCCATCGGTCTATCTTTCTCTTCTCCCTGGGGAGGACCTCCTCCCTGTTGAACTCCGGTGAGTACAGAAGGGCGCTGCTCGTTCCCACAGGTACGCTGATCTGTGTAAAGGGACAGGCTCCGGCATCGGCAAAGCAATCTATGAAGAGGAGCTGGTAGTCCGTCAGTGTATCCAGGTAGAGCTTTGCCGTCTCAGGATAATCTGCATAGAAGTACCACCAGTTTGCTTCACCAAACCGCTCCGCGGCTACAGCAATCGCGCTCACGTCTTCAGGTGGGAGCATGAGGGGTCCATCCAGCTTTTTGGTGAGCCGTTTGAACTCCTCCCGTACCTCTTCGATGTACTCATAGTTCTCATCAAAAAGCCGAACGTGCTGACGGGCAACGTGGCATACCTTCTTTTTTTCCATATCCCTTTTGATTATTTCGATGTCGCGGTTCACCGCATCCTCTATTTCTCCTGTAGATTTAAGCACAGGTCGATCCACGATATGGGCGGTCCACCACTCATAGCGGTAAATGAAACCGGTTTCATCCTTCAAAATCCAGGGTTCAATTCTGTCGGGAACTGCAAAGTGCCGTATCAAATCAAGAACCCGGCCTGCCGCTCTGCAGAGAAGCTCCTCGGCATTTTTTGGCGTAAGCCTCTCCCCTGCGAGGTACTCAATGAGATCGATGTTGTGAAGGATATCAAATGTCGCAATCCTGTCGATTTCTTCCCCTTGAAAGGTTTTTATCAGTCTCTCCCTTGAGCTCAACTCATCCATTCTCAGTTACCTTTTAAATAAAGACGTATTCGATTTTAAGTATCTTCGCAAGGGCTTTGAGGTGAGGCGTAAAGTCTCCGTAGGCCATGGAGAAGTGGTGTGCGGCGCCCAGCGCCGCAAGCTCTTCGAGGTACTGGGTTATAGGTTTTTGAAGCTTGATGAAGAAGTTGGGAGCGCCGAGGGGTACTGGGTTTCTGTCAACGACCTCTACACCTGAGACGATCATCCGCCAGTGTTTGCCCTGTACCTGGCTCAGGCTGAATATCGTTCCTTTTCCTGCGGGCATTTTGACCTCGAGGCATGCCCCCCTCCCCGAGCAGCCTGTCCACCATGGATGACGGACCATCCTCACGGCTTTTGTGTTTTTATCAAAAAGGCCCAGGTTCATTGTGCCGCTGTGGCCCATCATAAACTGATCGTTTTGAAAATCGTTGCACCAGATTTCTGTGAAGAAGGCGTCGCCTGAAAGGTTTTCGAGGATCAGGCCGGAGAGCGCGGTGGGAACATCCCCTTCACAAGAGCAAAACACCCCCTCATGCATGAGCAGGGACATGCCGATACAGGGTACGACGCCTATCTCAGGCTGCTGCCAGAGGGATTGGCAGTACACGGTGATAGCATCAAGCTCCTGTTCGATTACGATTTTTTTCATTGCAAGGGCGGTTCGAACCGATTGGAGGAACTCTTTGCCCTGAAAATCGCCCGCTTTCCCGTATTTTTTCCCAAGCTCCTCCGCAAGTGAGGTTACCTCTTTCTCTTTGACTCGATTGAAGGCATCAATGATTACAGTGCCGAGGATGGGCTTTGTGGCTGCGCCGAATGTGATGTACATGGAAGTAGGATCGTAGCCGAAATCTATCATTCCCGGATAGAGGTGTCCTATCATGCCGAGCTTTGATCCCCACATGCGTTTGAAGGCAGAAACAGCGCTGAGCGCCACGTCAAAGGCCTTTTTCACCGATTCACTGCTGTGATGACCTGAGATCAGGAAGTAGGGCATTCCCTCCCTCTCGAGAAGGTTTGTTATTCCGGGTACGCCTGTGATTCCATGTTCGAACATCCACTTGTCAAAATCAAGGTCATCGGGTATTGCTGCAGATTTCTGGGTGTTCCACATGATGGTTGGCCTGATAAAGCGTTTTAGGTCGAGTATTATATCGTCAGGGGTTGAATAGGTAGCGGTAGCAAGAACCACCACATCCACATCCTTCTCCTGGAAGAGGAGGCGGGCTTCCTTTGCCCTGGCGGTGCAGTCGATCAGCCTGCCAGTCTCGTAAACAGTACCAAACCGGGAAAGGTACCCGCTGAATACTTTTGCAAGCTCCTGCGCGGGTTTTTCATGCCCGGGGAAAAATTTCCAGTAGGTTTCATGTGCCAGCGGCATTAGACCGATCTTCAGTTCGCTATTCTGTTTGATCTGTTTTTCCATGATTGACTCCCCTTTTTACGTATTTCTGGTTGTAATTGTTGTTCGGGACAGCCATTGAACGTTATGAAAATCATTCACTTTAATATGTAAATGTTTTCATGCAAATGTTTTCATAACATTATCAGGCAGCCTTCGATCGCTGTCAAGCCTTTTCGTACGTTTTGTAATTGATATTATTCTGTAATTATATTACAATATTAGGAAAATTAATGTAACAAAATTACATAGCTTATGTCGGGGATTACGATCAAAATACAATCGCTCTACCCGGATCTTCCCAGGTCAGAGAAGAGGGTTGCCGACTACATACTGAATAACCCCCACAGGGTACCCTTCCTCTCGGTGTACGATGTCGCCCATGCCGCTGATGTGAGCGTAGCCTCGGTGATCAGGTTTGTGAAGGGGGCCGGGTACAGGAGCTTCAAATATTTCAAGGTCGAACTTGCAAAGGACACATCGTCATATGCACCAGAAATTTTTCAGGCTATTACCCCTGATGATGACGAGGAGGAGATAGTCAGGAAGGTGTTCAGGGGTAACATACAGAGTCTTGAAAATACCCTGAAGGTCCTGAACATCGGTGAATTTATCGAGGTATCTGAAAAATTAAGCATGGTGGAGAGGATTTTGTTCCTGGGGATAGGCAGTTCCGGGAATGTGGCGAGGGATGCCGCCCTCAGGTTCGCCCATATTGATCTCCAGGCTGAGGCACATACCGAACCTGTGTACATGCTCATATCTGCTAAGAGGTTGAGGGAAGGGGATGCTGCCGTAGGCATCTCCCATTCAGGCCGTTCGAAGATGACGGTTGAAGCGCTCAGGGTAGCAGGGGAAAATGGAGCCCTAACGGTTGGGATCTCCAACTACATTAAATCACCCCTGAGCAGGTACTGCCGTTACATCTTCTGCACCTCTTTCTCGGAGAACAGGGTAAAGGCAGCTGCTCTCTCCTCCCGGCTGGCCCAGCTCTGCCTCATCGATGCCCTGTACCTGCTGGTTGCGCTGCATAAAAAGAACATATGGAATATTGAGGATGTTAATACGATGCTTGAAAAACTGCTGAGGATGAAAGGTTGACCAAAGGATATTGAATAATCTCGGATTTTACAATGAATAAAGAGGAAAAAGGAGCTTTTTATCATGATCAGAGGCCGCATTGTCGACTTGAGCCACAAGCTGTACCCGGGAAAGGAGGAGTACCACCTCGAGCTCGTCACCCGCAGGACCGATGAGCTCTACCCACAGTTCAAAGTTGGTAGAGATGTCTGGTACATCATGCAGGATATATCCATGTCTTCACACTGTGGCACTCATATAGAGTTTCCCTACCACCACAGCCGGAATGGGATGGATGCGGGGCGCTACCCGCTTGAGAAGCTTATCGGGGAAGCACTGCTCCTTGATTTCTCCCACAAGAAGCCCGGGGAAGCGGTCACTCTGAAGGTGCTCAAGAAATATGATGACAGGATACGGGAAGGTGATATGCTCCTCTTCAATTTCAACTGCGCGCACCGCTACCGGACAGCGCACTCCCACGACCGCCCGTACATCACCACCGGGGCGATCAAGTGGCTCGTCCTGGTGAAAAAGATAAGCCTCATTGGCTCTGATGCTTCGGGCATTGAAGTGAAGGGGGCACCGGACCAGCCGAACCACCAGTTCTTGATGGACAACGGCGTTCCCATTGTCGAGTTTGCCGCTAACCTCGACCGGCTCCGCAGGGAGCGTTTTACCCTGTTTGCCCTCGCGCTCTGCGTGGAAGGGCTCGATTCGTGCCCGGTTCGGCTCATCGCTATTGAGGATGAGGGGGATACTGGATAAGGGGGTATAATAAGGGGACAGTATACATAATGTGCCAAAGAGCGTTTTAATCTTAATGTACCTGGAGGGTTACGGGGGAATGGATAAGGAAACGGCCATTCTTTTATACAGGAAG
>CAZPCG010000035.1:0-11293 GCA_964584875.1 uncultured Spirochaetota bacterium | reverse complement strand
CGCTGCGGGGAGGATCACCACAGGTTTCACACCACAGGACCTTGCAATATCTGAGCAAGAGAGGGATGTGCTGAAGGCCCTTGCGGAAGAAGTCGCCAGGACTGCCGCAAGCCACGGAATGGAGAAGAGACGCCTCTTATGGAAGCGCCACAACAAGCTTGAGCCGACGAGACCCGTCGTGTTCTGCGACCCCGAGAATGGGTGGAATGAGATCATCACCGAGGCCCAGATACAGTGCAAAGGGAAGATCGCCAGGCGGTGGGAGATGGACCTGAGGAAGGAGATCTTCTGGGGCAGGGAGATGGGGGATGACAGGCCCGTGGAACCCTTCTTTGAGGTGCCCTACACCGTCTCCCCGGATGACTGGGGGGTGAAGGCCGAATTTCACAGGACTGATGCCTGTGGCTCCTACGTCTGGGATGCCCCCATTAAGGACTACAAATCCGATTTGAAAAAGCTCCATCCGCCCCGGTTTGAGATCGATTGGGAGACTACGAATGGGTCCCTTGCGCTGGCAGAGGAAATCTTTGGAGGCATCCTAACCGTGTGCCTGAAGGGGATATGGTGGTGGTCACTGGGGCTCACCTGGCCTGGAGCAACTCTCCGGGGTCTTGAAAATATCTTTTACGATTTCATTGACCACCCGGATGAGGTCAAGGAGCTGCTTTCCATTATTTCAAAGGGACACCTGGAAAAGCTCGATTACCTGGAGGAGCATGGACTTCTGAGCCTCAACAATGATGGTACCTATGTCGGCTCGGGTGGCTTCGGTTTTAGCGATGAGCTCCCCCGGGAGGACTTCGACGGGAAGGTGCGCTGCTGCGACATGTGGGGTTTCACCGAAAGCCAGGAAACGGTGAACGTGTCACCCCAGATGTACGAGGAGTTCATCTTCCCCTACGAGAAACCGATCATGGACCGCTTCGGGCTCACCTGCTACGGGTGCTGTGAACCCCTCCATACCCGCTGGCACGTGGTGATGCAGCACCATAACCTGCGACGCGTTTCCTGCTCGGCCTGGGCAGACCTGGAAAAGATGGCCGAGTACCTGCAGGACAGGTATATACTCTCCATGAAGCCGAACCCGGCGGCTATAGCCGAGCCGCAGGTCGACTGGGAGGTGATAAGGAGAGGGATACGCAGGGCGTTCGAGATAACGAAGGGCTGCAGGGCGGAGATCATCATGAAGGACAACCACACCATCGGCAACCGACCTGAGAACGTTGTGGAGTGGTGCAGGATCGCACGGGAAGAGGCTGAGAGTATCGGGTAAATAGCGTAATGATTTTACTGCCCGATTGTTTGAGCTTTCTTGCTACTCCAAACCCAAATGCCTGTAGTTACCATATTTTTTTACAGCTCTGAGCATGGCAGCGTAGTTTTCAGGCCTGACCTTTGCGTGAATTGAGTTTGCAGAGGAGATGATATACCCGCCGCCGGGTGCAAGCTCCACAATGGCTTTCCGCACCTCCTCTTCGACCTCCTGGGGGGAGGATTCTGAAAGGAGCTTACCTGTGTCGATGCTGCCGATCACGCATATCCTGTCTCCGTACTTCTCCTTTACTTCCTTTATGTTCATCCCCGCTTCAGGGTCGAGGGGATGAAGCCCGTTGATTCCCGTATCAACAATCATTTCGATAATCGGCATGATGTTCCCATCGGTGTGCTTGATGGTATATGCTCCTATCTCATTTGCATAGGCCACGACCTCACGCAAGCCAGGCAGGAAAAATTCCTCGAAGTGCTTGGGTGACATTAGTGGGCCGGTATTGCCTGCATAGTCGTCTCCGAAGACGAAGAGCTCTGCCCCGAGGATGCGTGCCTTTTTCATGAGAGCTTTCGTGTGCTCCACGCCGAGCTTAACAAGATCATGCACCAGCCCCGATCTTTCAATCAAATCCATTAGAAGGTTGTCCATCCCACGGAGGTAGGTTGGGTAGGAGAAAGCATCGTGTACGTGCATTCCCACAAGCTTCTCCCCCTTGAAGTTCTCAAGTAGTTTTATAAGACCGATGAATCTGAATGGGTCGATGGGATCAGGCGGTTTGTACGATTTCAGGTCTTCTGGGGTTTTTATCGGTCCTCCCATTGGGAAGGGCACCATCTGCTCCGAGAACTGCCTCGCCACCCCCCACTCATCTCTGTATGTTCTCGATTTTTCGTCAATCGGCTCCATGCGGTAGTTTGCAGAGGGCGTTCCGGTCAGTACGATGTCGAGTACGTACTGCTCGGCAAACTCCACATAGCTGCATTCCGGGCATATTCCCCTGATTACTCCGGGGTCTATGAGGAGCTCAAAAACAGGCACCCTGTCTGGCGTACCTCTTTTCAGAGCAGCTTCAGCCCGTTCTCTACCGGTCATAAAACAGCCTCCCAGGGCACAAAGAATAATCATAACAGATTTTCTAAAAATGGAAAGAAAAAAAGATATATTTTTTCTGGTTCACTTTTATAATAAATAGTTGGTTGTAGTTTTAAATCGTTAGAGTGTAGCTTATCATGGAGGTATGTTTATGAAGTTAAAAATCTGGGGGTGCCGCGGTTCTCTTCCAGTGCCGGGAAGTAATACAATTAAGTATGGGGTTTCCCTTCTTTGCACCGGCGTATTCTGAGAGGTTCAGGATACACGTGCGCGGTGGGCCCATTGCCAAAGATACTGTGAGAAAGTATCTCGAACGTCAGATGGAGCCGCCCTATTTCCCTGCTCGGTTCAATGCGATGAAGGCATCCTTTGATTTCACCCACGGGATTCCCATGGTAAAACATATCGGTGATACCGAAGTCATTCCCATTCCACTCAGCCATCCCAACGGAGGTTACGGGTACAAGATTGTTGAAGGTAATACGGTCCTTGTTTTTTTAACGGATAATGAGCTTGGGTTTCAACATCCAGGTGGGAGAACTAGGGAGGAGTATGTGCAGTTCTGCACGGGGGCGGATCTGCTGGTACACGATGCACAGTACACGAAGGATGAATATGAAAGGAGGAGGGAGTGGGGGCACAGCACCTATCATTCGGCCATGTTACTCTCTCTCGATGCCCGGGTCAGGCGCCTTTTGCTTTTTCACCATGACCCGGACCGCAGTGATGGGGAGATCGATAGGGTCCTTCAAGCTTGCCAGACGACACTTTCAGAGAGGAAGAGCAGGCTATACTGTACTGTAGCCGGTGAGGGTAGGGAGATACAGTTATAGATGAACGTAGACTTCCTTCACCCTTGAACTTTATAGGAAAGGAATATTCTAATGCCGGTTTTATTTAAGAAGGTGCAATTGCCGGCGATTTTCCGTCTTGTCTCAGTAACTGTTCTTGTGTTTTGTATTCCCGTAAACCTGTTCGCAGATGATGAAACGGTTGATAAGAGCAGCGAAGAGGATGAGAAAAAGGTAGATGTAAGGGTTACCGAGCTTAGGGCAAGGGTCAGCCCGCAGTTTGAGTTTGTGCTGCCGACTGGCGATCTCTACGAGCACTTCACCACGAATTTCAATAACCTTGAGATGACCTTCAACCTTCATTTCAGTGTGATCGGTAATACCCTGGGCGGTGACATCATTTTTGCCTATCCCTTTGGTAAATGGGCTCCATACGTCAGGTTCTCGCAGGTGCTCGATTTTGAAAACTACTTTTCACCCAAACTCCAGGGCTCAGAGCTACTTCTGGTCCCCACTGATAAGTACATTTTAAGGAAGAGGGGGGTCAATCCAGGTTTGAAATATGAGGTACTTGAGAACCTTTACCTTGAACCTTCTCTTGTCCTCAACGACGTGTTCAGGGGCAGCCTTACAGAAAACAGGGTTGTTGATGAAGGAGTGGACATCATTCCGCAATTGGGCCTTGTGTTTGATACCGTTCATGCCGAAGAAGCCGGAGAGGGTTACTCTCAACTACCCGATCTATGTGTGGAATAAGGAGCTTACCGGGTTTTACTCCCTGGGAGGATTTGAATCAATCAGGGGGTATGACACTGACTCGATCAATGCATTCAGGTTTTTCCTCTTTTCATCCAATGTCGAGAGGGATATTTTGAAGGACAGGGAGCTGAGAATTAAGGTAACAAAGCGGAGGATTGTCAGACTGCATCAGTACAGGATCTTTATGTTTCTTGACGCATTCCTCACACAGGATCATCTGAGCTTGAGGTCGGATTTTCACCACTATGCGAGCGCTGGCATAGGGGCATCATGCAACCTATCCGGAAGAGAGAGTACCCATTTTAACGTGCGGCTGTATGCCGCACAGGGGCTTACGAATAAGTTTGCCCCCATCCTATATTTGCGGACATCGCTGTTCAATTTCTCGAAGAAGCTCTAGAGGTTCTCGCGCATCTTCTTCGCAAGGTCCATGTCCCTGTCGATGAGGATGATCTCGATGCGCCTGTTCTGCGCCTTCCCGCTGCTCGTCTTATTAGAAGCCCTCGGGCGGTACTGGCCGTAGGATACTGCGCTGAGCCGAAGCGGGTCAATACCGCTTTCAGTCTGGAAGAAGCGCACGACGTTTACTGCCCGTGCCGATCCAAGCTCCCAGTTGGTTGGATACTTTTCTCGGAGCGTGGGACCAATAGGCACGTTATCGGTATGCCCCTCGACCCTTATGTTCTTTTCAGGTATTTTTTTCAGAATTGCTCCAATGCGTTTCAAAACCTCCTGTCCTTCCGGTTTGATGTCAGCTTTTCCCGTATCGAAGAAGAGCTGCTCTGCCACTGTCAGGGTTAATCTGTCGCGAATCTGCCGGATTTCTATATCACCCTTCTCGATCTCCTTTCGGAGTTCTTTCATGAGGCTTTCATTGGTGGCGGAGATCTTTGCGATCTCCTGGGCGGTTGCGGCCTTCTGCTCCTCGGTTTCCCTCTGCAGCTGGGCAATCCTCTGGTCCATCTCATCGATGAACCGGTCTTTTTCCTGAATCGTTTTCTTTGCCTCGGCAAGCTCCTCCTGGAGTGCCTGACGTTCGGCCTCTAAGGCAGCTTTTTCCGTTTCATTGGTTTTTATACTTCTCGTTGTAGCGCACCCGGAAATAACAAAGATGAGCAGAAAAACTACGGGGCCAAAAGCTGGTAGTTTTTTAATCATACAACATTTCCCCTTTATAAAATTAAAGAACAACTGCGTTCTATGTTTAAATTACTTTGTATGTTACAATGATCCAACCGCTTTCAATACACAGAAGGGTGCACACTCCATCAGCGCAAGGAGCTGCACGGATTTTTCAATGAAACAGCGATGACTGCTAATCAAGAAGCTTGATTTCAAGCCCTGCCCTCTGCTTGTGGTACTGGGTTATTGAATCAGCGTTTCCGAAAGCGATGACGAGGGGAAGCACCTTCTGGTCGGGTTCGATGAGGTCCTGTGCAAGCAGTTCAACCTCCAGTACGGTCATTTTCGATGACTCACGGATTGCAGAGGATTTTACATACGGAAGTTTCTTATCATCGTGGGCCCGTCCTTTGACAGATTGCTGGTAAAGGTAGGTTTTTCCGTCCTTTACGAAGCCCATCACCACCTCCGCATTGTTCATTACTTTCGATTTGAAGCCAATTCCAACCCACCCCTCAGTTTCAGCAGTCAGGGCCACGTAGAGCCTTTCTGAAGTCCTGTTCAGATAAAGCTTCATCTGCTTGAAATCACGGGATAAGCTGTATTCACCAGGTTCAACCACTCCATCAATCACACACGGTACTGCTGTTTTTTTCAACCGATCCTCCTCTGCCCCTGCTGTTAGAGGGATCATTGTGAGAGAACCTGAGAGGAGTAAAAAGGGTGCAATAAAGAACAGTATTCTCTTCTTCATTTCCAACCTCCCGTTCGATATATCCCGCAATTGTACTACTATGTGCATGGAGTTTTCAATCCCTTTATGTTTCGTCTATATCAAAAAAAATCAATTTCTGTTTAGAAATATTCATTGTTCCAAAAATAGCTTGACACCTGAGGAAAATAAGAGTAGTATAAATACTACTATCATAATTTCCTCTTATTGATACCGGCTGGTTGAGGGGGTGGAGGAATGAACATTGTATCGAAGGGGAAGAAGGCTGCAGCAAAACTAGGGCTTCAGTTGATGAGGGTGAACTTCATCATGGAGCTCCTTCTGCGGTGGGGTGAAAAGCAGATCCTGAAAGCGCTCGTCGAGAAGAACGAGCGAAATCGACCCATCGGGGCTCAGGAAGAGAAGTACTATGTCGTGAGAAACCTCATGAAGGCCTTTGAGAAAAAGTTGAAAGCGAACTATCTTGCCCCTTCGGTAAAGGAGTGGGTCTTCAATACGCTGATCGGCGATGTGATCCTGAATTACAGGGAACGCTATCCAGAGGCCGTGAGGAGGAGGAAGGCGGAGGAGGCGATCCCCACTTTCATCACAATAAGCCCGACCCAGAGGTGCAACCTTGCATGCATTGGATGCTATGCGGCAAGTTCAAAAAAAACAGCGGTAACCCTCGATTGGGATATACTTGATAAGATTATGGAGCAGAAGTGCAGGCTATGGGGCTCCCACTTCACAGTAATATCGGGTGGAGAGCCGCTGCTCTACGAAAGCAGGGGTAGAACGATAATCGACCTGTTCGAGAAGTACCGTAATAACTTCTTCCTGTTGTACACCAACGCTCTGCTCATCGACAAAGCCGTCGCACGGAAGCTTGCCAAGCTCGGGAACGTGGCCCCTGCAATCTCCCTTGAGGGGTACGAGGAGCAGACAGACGCAAGGCGCGGCGAAGGGGTCTACAGGAGGCTGCTTGATGGAATCGAAAACCTGAAGGAAGCAGGTGTCCTGTATGGAATCTCCTTCACCGCCACGAGGAACAATGTGGATAATGTACTCGATGATCGATTCATCGATGAATTCTTCGGTGCGAGGGGTGCTGCTTTTGCATGGATGTTCCAGTACATGCCCATCGGACGGGGGCCTAACTTTGAGCTGATGATCACCCCCGAACAGCGGCGTGAGCTCTGGTTCAGGGAGAGGCACCTTATACGCGATAAGGGTATATTCTTCGTTGATTTCTGGAACGGCGGCCCCATCAGCGACGGCTGCATTTCCGCCGGGCGCAAAGGTGGTTACCTCTACATCGACTGGTACGGGAACGTCATGCCCTGTGTGTTCATCCCCTATTCAGTGGGGAATGTAAAGACTGACTTTTTCGATAAGGGGAAGACTCTTGACGATGTGCTCCAGACCCCGTTCTTCAGAAATCTGAGAAAGTGGCAGGAGAACTACAGTTACAAAAAGTCAGCCTGCGAAGCCGGGAATGAGATTGTTCCGTGTCCGATCAGGGACCATCACAATGAGTTCAACAGGATCGCACGCACCAGCAACACATCTCCTGTCGGGAAGACTGCAGAGCGATCCTTAAGTGATGAGAAGTTCATCGACGAGCTGACCGCGATCGGTTTAAAAGCCCGGGAGAAGACCGAGGATATCTGGAAAAAGGAGTACCAGAAGGTTGGGCAGGAAATTATAACTCAATCACCCTGTTCTCCTTTGCGGAGCGCTCGGCAGCCCTTATCGCAGCCACGACGGCCTTCGACTCCTGCGGGGTAATGACATCGGGTTTCTTCCCCCATGCAACGCACTTCAGGAAATAGTCGAACTCCTCCTTCAGATAGCCTCTTCGAAGCCCGTGTACCTTCGGCCAGTAGGTAGACTGCGGGTAGCTCAAGCCCTTCTTTGTCAGCACCGTGTAATGGGAGCCAGAGTTGTCGATGTATATCGCTCCATCCATCCCGATGACCTCCATCCTTGCGTCGATGGCGAATGGAACATTCTCTGGCAGGCACCATATCGTTTCGATAACTGCAATTGCTCCGCTGTCCAGCCTGAATAGAGCCCATCCGAGATCGTCGTTAGGGAGCTCGGGTCTTGTGTTCATGGTCTGAGCATAGACGCTTGAAGGCTTCGCCCCCGTGTACCACAGCATGAGGTCAAGGTCGTGAACGCCATCCCCGAAGAGGGCGCTGAGCTTCATCAGGTGTGTTGGAGTTATCCACTTCGCAAGGTTTCGCCGTGCATGCATTGAAATGATCTTCCCGATGTTGCCTGCTGCAATCTCCTCCTTTGCAAGGGCATAGGCGGTATCGAAACGGCAGATGTGTCCGACCATGAAGCATTTGTCAGTCTTTTCAGCCTCTTCGATGATCTGATCGCACTCCTCGGCGCTGTCGGCCATAGGTTTTTCCAGGAACACGTGCTTGCCTGCCCTGAGAGCGTCAACCGTTGGCTTCAGATGGTCTTTAACGTGGGTCACAACCGATACCATGTCGATGTCTTTGTCGGCGAGCATATCGTGATAGCTGGTGTAAGCCCTGGGTACCCCGTACTTCTCCTTCACCTCCTTCAGCCTTTCCTCCCGCCTGGTGCACACTGCAACTACCTCCGCAAGCGGAAGCTGCTGGAGCATATCGACATGGTGCTCACCGAACCACCCCAGCCCTATTACTCCGCATCTAATCCTGTTCATGCTTTTACTCCCCCGTACATGAATTTGCCAAACCTGCTGCCCGAACCAGCGCTTAAAGTCTATAAAAGCTGGTGTACAATATCCAGATAACATTATATCCGGCAGGCACTGCCGGGCATAGTGCTGAGCAGTAACTTATCATGTTCTGTGATTATGTCGGGACATCGATGAGATAGATGTCTAAGCGAGAACTGTATACAATTGTAGTTACCCCCTCAAAATTGTCAAAGAGAAATGATATTTTTATTTTGAAGAGGGGTGCAGCTACTGTCGTTGTGGATGATCAAATTGTGGGACTCATAAATACTCCCAATACCATAATAGGTGAAATGGCCTATTTCCTAGGATGGAATCGAACGGCTACAATTGAAGCTGTTGAGGATTCCGAGTTTATGGTAATTCCCTTTGAGTCCTTCAATGAGATTATCTTGAAAAACCCCGATTTTGGTATTGAACTTTTGAAAGTCCTTTCGGGCAGGCTGGCAAATACCACAAAATATGCAACAATTCTTGAGAAGGAGATAAAGCATTACAGGGATGAGTTAAGAAAGCTGAAGGATAAGCGGGGAGCAAAAGGATTTAGTGTTGAAGAGGAACTGGTTTCCCATGGTTTCTTAACCATTGATGAATTGAAAGACTGCTATGCGGAATTGAAAAAGAAAGAAAGGGATGGAGAGGTTGTTTCGTTGTGGAAGATCCTTATTGATAAGAATTACATCTCCCAGGAAGAGCTCCTCAAATACCTCGAGTTAAAACAGCTGATTTAGTCATATTAACTCTTTGATACTTTTAAATCGATACCTTTCAAAATCTTCCTGATTAACCCTTAAGAATGACCACTTATTACCTGTTAAAAAAGCTGCATCACCACACCATTGCCAAGCCCTTTTATCTTTATGAGCTACTTCTAAATCAACTAAACCTTTTGTTTCTATTAACCAATATTCCTCATCTTTAGTTTTTACAAAGAAATCAGGATAGTAAAATCTCAATAAATTTTCCTCGGATATATACTCTATGTAAAATCCAAGTTTTACCACTATTTTTGTAAAGGCTTGAACATCACTTGCTCTATCCAAAAATTTGGCAAAGTCGACCTCTAAATTACTATCACAGGGAACGTAATTGAAAATACATTTGTTTGCCGGGTAAACTAATTTTGCCCAAATAAAGGGTTTTGTATCTGATAGCTTTACAGTGCCCTTCTTTTCTGGTTCTTGCTCTTTAAATGTCATGTTTTTAAATGAATTTACGAACAGGCTTATCAACTGTTCCTGAACATCGGGAGAACTTAATTTGTAAAGGACCCTTGGGTCTTCAAGGTCAATTTTTTCTGTAAACAATTTATCTATCACGTATTTCTTTACCAGAGGATAAAAACTGGCAAAGGCACTGCCTATTTTTAACTCCTTGAGTATCAGATCTGTAAAATAGGCAATAACACTTTTAGTATCTTTAGGTACGGGCAGATCCCATTTTCTTTTTATAACCTCCATTCCCTTGAGCATGTCGATAGCAACGTATTCCATTTTTAAAATCTTATTCTCCAAAGGAATTGAAAGGGAAGGTAAAGTATCAATTTCAGATTCATTTAAATGTAATTCTCTTATGAATATCCTTGGACTCAAAATAGGTATTTCGATATCCTTATCGAGTTTATTTTCGTCCACAAATATTGTGGTTAAATCGAGTGATTTATCTGTGTTAAATTCTGCAAACCTTATCCCTTCCTGATTTTCTAATTCTTCAAGAACATCAATCAATCCAGGAGGTCCAATAACCTCGAGAACGTTTATAGATTTTTCTATATTTGCGTCTTCCTCGGGAAACATCTTTCTTAATCCACGTCCAATAACCTGTTCAGGAAGCACCTTCCTTTTCGATGTATAAGACCTCAATCCTACAATCACATTTACATTTCTCACATCCCAACCTTCATTTAACATTAATGTGCTTACTATTCCTTCGTATGGATTTTTTTCTGGGTTGGGTTCATCGATCGTTTTTGCCCACTCTCTTGCTTTAGGTAGATCTGCCTTTTTCACCTCTCCAGTGCTATCCGTGTGTATCAATAGTACCTTGCCTTTAATATCAGATATGGAATTGACGTAATCAAATATCTCGTCAGCCTCCTCGTTCTCTGGACATTGAAAGAAAAGCACAGGTTTTTTTGATAATGGCTTAAGTTTCTCTTTATATTCCCGCCATCTCCTTATCCCAGCGTCGATCCATGCCCTGTACCTCTCAACTGTTTTATTTGAGGCAATTTCATCTGCGTTCTTAACTATCCCCTTGAGTGGTAATTTAACGATATTCATTTCAATTGCTTCTTTAAGAGAAAAATCCACAATCATCCATGGAAATAGCGCCCCGGTTTCAGTTTTTGGTGTAGCTGAGTAATCAAGTTCCATATTTATTCCTTTACCGTATTGAGAGACAAGATTTCTATGGAGAACTAACAATATTTTTTTCCATGCCTTTTCAAAATTGTATATGTGATGGGCTTCGTCTTTCAAAATCATGATATTGGGGCATGAAGTTAAAACCTCTCTTATCCTGTTTTCCTGATAGATATCACTGACATTGTATACTTCCTGCAATTCCATCACCCTGTCCACATATCTTTCAACCTCTTTCCTCCTGATCTTCCTTTCTTCTAATTGCTGTATATTTGTTAAAAATAAAACCCCCTCTGGTATAATAAGGATTGGGTCTTCTTTGAGGATTACCTTTAGCTCAAACTCTTCTCTCCACTCTGGTGGTATGAAAGGAAACTCTCTGAAAATCTTCCCTTCTTTCAAATCCCTTGTAAGCCTGTCGTTTTACGACAGGCTTACAAG
>CAZPCG010000034.1:3308-11315 GCA_964584875.1 uncultured Spirochaetota bacterium | reverse complement strand
AAACGGGTGGACAAGCTCTCGGGCGGCCAGCAGCAGGCGGTGGCCATCGGCAAGGCGGTGAGCTTTGACCCGAAATTGCTGATCCTCGACGAGCCCACAGCCAATCTGGCGCTGAAGGAAATCGGCAAGGTCCTCGATATCGTGATGCAGTTGAAGGAACATGGAATACCGGCCATCTTCATCAGCCATCGCCTGGACGACGTCTTTCACGTCTGCGACCGGATCTACGTACTGCGGGGAGGGCGTAGGGTAGCTGTGAAAAAGACCTCTGAGACAAATCACGACGAGATCGTGCGCTATATGTTCCTGGGCGCAGGAGAAGGGGAACCGCAGAGCGCCTGAGATTCGAAGTCGTGTCCGATGCCAAAAATGGAAGAAGCCAAAGACGAGCAGATTCTGTCTTTCGACCGCCGCAGGCGGATTCTCGAGTTCGTAAATCGAAAGAAATCTGTTACGATCGATTTTCTCTCCGAAGCATTTCCCGTGTCACGTATGACCATCAACCGTGATCTGGTGAAGCTGGAGAACGATGGCCTGCTGAAACGAGTTCGCGGTGGTGCCGTATCACTTTCACATATCGTTGTAGCACCACCTATGGCTCGGTCCGCCAGAGCATTGACAGATGAGCAGAAGAGGATAGGCAAAGAAGCGAGCAAGCGGGTTTCCGATGGGGATTTTCTGATCATAGAATCGGGCAGCACCTGCCTGGCGTTGGTTGAAAATCTCTATGAAAAGGACAATCTAAAAATTGCCACTGCCTCTCCGATGATCGCCATGCGCCTGGCGGAGATCATGGAGCAGTACAACCGGAAGTTCGAGATCCTCATGGCGGGAGGGATCCTTAATGTATACAAGAACTTCATTCTCGGCCCCACGGCTGTCCAGATGTTCGAGCACCTTAACGTAGATATTGCATTCATCAGTGTGACCGCCATAGATCCGGTGGCAGGCATCACTGCCGATGAGGTCAATGAGAGCGCTGTATCGAAGGTGATCCTGGAACGCTGCGGAAAAATGACTATCGGTCTCATTGTTTCAACCAAGTTTAACATCACCTCCTTCTACAAGGTTGCAGATATCACAACTTTTGATGAGATCATCACAGACACGGGGTTGGATAAGGAGACGGTGAAGCTGTTTGCCAGCCGGGGCGTCAAGATGACCCTGTGTTGAGCTCAAGGCGCTATGGAGATAGTTCAGCAAGAAACCAGATAGAGGGGAGAGCGGATAGTGGAGGTGGATACCCTGATCGAGTGTATAGCCGGGCAAAAACGGGCGCAGTTTAAAGAGCTGGAGCTGTTTGACGCCAATCTCTGGCTTGGCAAGCCGGAGTTCTTCCCCCTGGCACCTGCTCTCTCTCCAGAGCAAATCAAGCCGCTGCTTCAGGATTACCACTTGCAGGGAGCTCTCGTTTCCCACTGGGACGCTGTATGGTTGTCAGCCCAGGACGGAAACCTGAGTCTGCTTAAGGCCGGGGATGCTCTTCCTGAAAATGTATACACAGTATGGACCGGATTGCCCGTGATGCCACGGGAACAGGACCCGCTGCCTGGCTTTGACCGGCCCGATCCTAAGATGCGGGGTCTGCGCCTGTTCCCTCAGACTCACAAATATCAGCTTTCACCATGGGTTGTGGGCGAACTGTGTGAATGGTGCATCCAGTACAACCTGCCGCTCTTTCTCTGGCACGTGGAAATCGGTTGGAACGACGTTCACGACCTCGCCGCATCGTTCCCGAAGCTGCCTGTCGTGATCGAGACCCAGTGGCAGAAGATCCTCTATCACATACGGGACCTGTTCAGCCTCCTGCGAGTGTGTCCTAACGTGCTGGTTGAGAGCTCGAACTTCGTCGGTCATGACTACCTGACTCAAATGGTGAAAAACTTCGGAGCCGAGCGCCTTCTCTTCGGATCCTTTCTGCCGGTAAACGATCCCTATGCATCCATAGGCATGATACTGGATGCGGACATCAATGATGAGGCAAAACGGCAGATAGCCGGAAAAAACCTGCAACGACTGCTCGCAGAGGTTCGGATATGACTGTTCCTTTCATCGTAGACGCCCATGTACATACCGGTCATCCAGGCATCTTTTTCTCCCCTGAGATCGACGCTCCCGCCTTGATCCGGCGCATGGATCAATTTCACATTCAATTTGCGTTGAACCTCAGCTCGATCCGCACCCTTCAGGGGAACACCATTGCCGAGATGGAAATAGCTCGGGCCGAGTTCGAGGAATCGGGAGGAAGGCTGTTCTACTGCGGCTTTTTCGATCCCCGCCGTGGAGCTGAAGATATAGCGATTCTAAAGAAGGTGTCGAACTGGAGAGGTTTCAAAGGCATCAAGATTCATCCCTCCTTCAACAAGGTGTCTGCCGACGATGCGAGGTACGAAGCAATATGGAAGTTTGCCTCGGATCATGATCTGCCGATCGTTGCCCATTCATGGAGCGTGTCGATATACAATCCCGTTCAGGTACTTTCCATACCTGACAGGTTCGAACGCTTTGTAGCGAAATATCCTCATGTACGGTTCGTGCTCGCCCATTCCGGGGGTCGTGGAGAGGGGCGCCTGGCGGCCATTCGCATGTCAAGGGAGTATGAAAACGTATATATGGATTTCGCCGGGGATATCTACTGCCACCGTTACTTTGAGACACTGAACGAAGAGAAGCTTTTAGACAAAGTATTATACGGAACGGATTATCCATGGATTGATCTGCGCTCCCACCTGACACGTGTTTACCTGGCGGATATCCCAACCACCTACAAACGTGCGGTGTTCCGCGACAACGCCTTGAAGGTATACAGACTGGAGTGACCATGGCCTGTACTGTACGCGCCGATGCCTTTGAGGCCTATAGCGGAAAGCCCGATAAACAGCGGCTCATCGCTACCTATCGGGGGGAGAGGACCGACCGGGTACCAAACTTTGAAGTTCTCATAGAGGATGATCATGTCACCCGTATTCTTGGGCGTCATGCCGGAAATACCCTGGGAGTGGGTGGGGAAGCAGCTAAAGGAGCGGCTGCGGGTGTTGCTGTCGAGCGCCCAATGTATCCCGAGGATTACATGGAGCTTTGTGAGGTAATCGGCCAGGACTGCATTTGCGTTGAGTGCATGTGGACACCGATCCGCCAGCAAACTGCAGAAGGTATGCTGAAGAACCTGTACGATCGCAGCTTCAAGTCCCGAAAAGATCTGGAACGTATCATTTGGCCAGGGGAGGAGGACATTGAAAGAACCCTTGGTTATGTGCGCGAGTATATCCAGGCTGCTAAGGGAACGGGCATCGGTGTCATCCTCTGTGGAGCTTCCATATTCCAGACTCTGTATGAGTTCGTCATCGGCATGCACGACTGCATGATTATGACTGTGGAGGACCCCGAGCTCCTGGAAGAGTTGATGCAGCGTTCGGCGGACTACTATGAGGAGCTGTTCCGTAGGGCTATAGCTGAAGGTATCGATATCCTGTTTCTCGGGGATGACTTTGCCTACAACGGTGGGCTCTTTATACCGCTGGGAACTTTAGAACGAATCTGGCGACCTGCTTACGAACGGGTCATGGCCCCGGCCTTAACAGCGGGGATTCCTATCAAATTCCACTCAGATGGAAAGCTGGACGAGGCTATGGATATGCTGCTGGAGATGGGTTTTGAATGCATCAATCCCCTGGACCCATCGGGAATAGATTACCGAGATTACAAAAAGCGCTACGGCCATATGGTAACACTCTCGGGAGGCATCGACCTGACTTTCCCGCTGATAAAGGGCACTCCCGAGGATGTGGAGCGGTTTGTCCAGAATCTGTGTGCAGTAATGAAACCTGGGGGGCGTTGGGAGGCGGCTTCCACTCACTCCATCGTCAACTACATTCCCCATGAGAACTTCGTAACCATGATCAACGCAATTCATAAGTATGGGAGATACTGACAGGAGGTCAATCGAGCAGCTCATTTATCCTCCGCTCGGTACGGGCAAGCTCCAGTTCTGGATCGGCTTCGTTCAGTATAATTCGCTGAAGCATCTGGCCTATCTCATGGTTGATCTTGAAGAACTCGGGGTGATTGGGTATGGGACGGGCGTATTCCAGGGCCTCGAGGGGCACCCTGTAGTTTGGATTCTCCCTCGCAAAGGCTTTGAGCTCCAGTGAGTTGAGGCTTGAGTGCCTGATCGGTACAAAACCTATGGTTTCATAAAGCTTGATGTCGTTTTCCCTGCTGGTGAGCCAGAAGGTGAAATCCCTTACAGCCCTTCTCTGCTTCCTGCCCTTCGCGAAGTTGACGAGGGCTGTTCCTGTAAGCATTGCATTCCGCCTTCCATTGATTGCCGGCATGTGGGCAATTCTCACCTGCCAGGGGAGATTCCACTCGCTGAAGGATATTCCTGCGCTTATGAACCAGCCCATGGCGATTTTTCCTGTGAGGAAGGCCTGGGCGCTCTCCCAGTCCGTCCAGCGCTGAGGCATTATCCTGTGCTTGAAGATGAGATCATGGACCATTGCAATGGTCTTCTCCATCTCCCTCGATGTGAGGTTCACCTTTTTCCCGTCATCCGTGAGGAATGACCCCCCGTTGGACCACAGGATCGGAAGAAGCCCGTAGATGCCGCCGCGATAGAAGGTTATGGCATAGGTATCCGGCTCCCCATCACCGTCGGTATCACGGGTGAGTTTTTTCCCTATATCGATCATCTCATCCCATGTGGATGGGGGTGAATCAGGGTTGAGGCCTGATTTCACGTATGCGTCCGCATTATAGATGAAGACATCCGTTATGATACTGAAGGGGAGCCCGTAGATGTTTCCGTCCCGCTCGACCAGCTTCCACATCCTCTCCATGATGTCAGCTTTCATCTCCCCGGGTATCTCGTCGTTGATCGGCTCTACAAACCCGTTATTAATTCTTACAGTCTGTTACCGCCGGCTGCCGCAGCCGGTAAGGAAGCGGTGTACCTGCTATTCCCTCGTTCTGAAGTAGGAGTATATTGAGAGTGACACGACGATGATGAGCCCGTAAATCAGCTGGGTCCAGAACCCCGTGAGGCCGATAGCAACGATCCCCCCCTCAAGGGACCCTATGATTATAGATCCAATGAAGGTCCCGAAGATAGTACCCATTCCACCGAATACCGAGGTCCCGCCAATGAAAACGGCTGCCAGTGTTCGAAGGAGGTAGCCCTCACCGAGGGAGGGCCAGAGGTAGGTAACCTCGAGGCTTGCGAGAATCCCTGCAAGGGATGCGAAGAAGCCCATCTGGCTGAAGACTATAAGCTTGACCCTGTTCACCCGTATTCCCATCATCCTTGCGCTCTCAACGTTGTCCCCCACGATGAGCACATGGGAACCGAAGCGGTGACGTTTCAGGATGATCCAGAATATGACGGTGAGCATGAGCATCCAGAGGGCCTGGGCTGGCAGAACACCTCCTATTCTCCCAACGAAGGTCTTAAAAAGAAAGGTGTCTTTCACCGGAACAAGGGTTTCCCCGAACCCCTGGCCCAGCACGTTCACCAGGCCCCGCCAGAAAAACATCGTTCCTATCGTTGCCACCAGGGAGGGTATTTTTACCCCCACAACGATTGTCCCATTCAGTGCTCCTCCTGCAATTCCTGTGGCAAAGCAGCACAGAGCAGCAAGGATAATGGTGAGATTCGGGTTCATACCGCGGTTGATCATGACGTTTGAGAGTTTTGCAAAAACCCAACCGGAGAAGCCCATGATGGAGGGGAAGGAGAGGTCCATCTCTCCTGAAATTATGACAATGGTGATGGCAAGGGCCATGATGCCTGAGAATGGGATGGTTGACATGAATGCATAGTATATATCGAAGCGGGTAAATGTAGCGGGGTTCCCGATGAGGAAGAGGAGGAAGATTCCACCCAGCACGCCGAGGATGCTCAGCTCAAGCCGTAGCTCTCTCCCCCGAGCAGTCTTTGCTATCATTTACCCTTCTCCACTAACGAGTAGTGCTATTTAAAATAATGGGTCATCCAGAAGATGAGTACCTGGATCAAGATTGCTTCGTCAGTCGCCTTCGGCTCCTTCCTCGCAATGACAGAAATAAAGAAACTCTCCAGGAAAAGTGATGTGAATGTTGGTAAGCCGACGACGGCTCCTTCCTCGCAATGACAACCTGTAGAATCTCTATTCGATATAAAATCGTATTAGGTACGCATTAATCGGACGAAACAAAAAAATTTGACTGCCCATGGTGCCTGGCTATGGGCAGTCTATCAAATCATCTTCCCGGTTTTCGCAAGCATCACCATTTTTTCAACGAGATCGTCCTGGGAGATTTCGGTCTTTTGAAATTCACCTGCCACAGATCCTCTGTCCAGGATGACAAACCTGTCAGCAACCGGGTATACGTAGTAGATGTTGTGGCTGATGAAAATGGCAGATCTCCCTCTCTCCTTGATGTTCATCACGAAGTCAAGGACCTTCCTGGTTTCTGCAAGGGATAGGCCCATGGTCGGCTCGTCGAGGACTATCAGGTCGGCGTTGAAATACAGGGCCCTGCCAATCGCTATACCCTGCTTTTCCCCACCTGAGAGAGACCGGACGATTGAATCGGTTGTTATCGCCTTGGAGGTGAATCCCATCTGCTCCCTGAGTATCTTCTCTGTTTCCATTCTCTGCTCGTCGACCTTGAGGAAGCCGAGCTTTGCCGTTATCTCCCTGCCCATGAAGATGTTTCTCCACAGGGTCTGCTGCTCGCTCAGAGCCCGCTCCTGGTACACCGTTTCGATTCCCAGTTCCCGAGATTTTTCGACCGAGTGGATCGTTATCTTCTCACCCTTGAAGAAGATGTCACCTCCATCAGGCTGGTGCACCCCTGTGAGGATCTTGATCAGGGTGGATTTGCCTGCCCCGTTGTCCCCGACGAGGCCGACGGTCTCGTTGTACCCAACCACGAAGTTTACGCCCTTCAGCACCTCCACTTTCCCGAAGGATTTCTGTATGTTCACCATAGAAACGAGATGCCGGACGGTGTCATTTTCAGCCATTGCTAGCGTATTCCTTTCATTGCAAGGGGTGCGACAAAGTCGATGTTGGTCTTATCGATCAGCGCTGCCCCGGTATCGATGTGTAGGCCGGCAAAGCCGTACTTCTTCGTCAGGCAGATCTGCAGGATGGGGAGGTATCCCTGAAGCCACGGCTGCTGGTCGAGCACCACCCCGGTATACCCCTTCTTGATGGCATCAACCGTGGCAGGGCTCAGGTCAAACCCCGCAATGTATATCTCCCCTGGCCTTTTGCGTACCGCCTTCATGTAGGTCTCGGCGGTTGCGGTAAGTCCGCCGTGGTCTGTGATGATGAGCTTCACGTCAGGGTTCTTAGAAACGTAGCCTGCGAAAACCGGAGTGCCAAGGGCCGCTTCGGTGTTGATCGCGTCTGAGATCTCGATGTAGTCGACCACCATGCCCGCTTCCTTCAGCGCATCGACGCATCCCTTCGATCTCAGGCCGCGCGTCTCCTGAGCAATAAGCCCCCAGACCATCGCCCTGTCGCCCCTCCTCAGTCCTGCTCTCTGGGCTGCTCCCTTGCCCAGCATGACGCCCGAAGGATAGAGCTCCTGGCCGACGTAGCCGAACCCCTGCGCCTTGTACTTATCTTCAATTGGAGGGAGGGAGGTATTCTGGGAGGTGACGATGATCCCCTTTGCAAGCGCCTCGTCGACGAGGGTTTTAAAGGCGTCCGGGCCGGGGTGCCCCATGATGGCGATGCCATCGGGTCTCTTCGCAGCTGCTTCTTTGAACTGCGCGATCATCTTCTCGGGTATCCAATCTGAGAACACGTAATCCACGCTGCAGCCCAAATCCTTCTCTGCAGCGAGGGCCCCCCTGTAAACCACCGATGCGAATGGACAGCCGGGCGGGCCGCCTGGGAAGAATACGATCTTGATCCCTTCAAATTGTTTCTCCTGTGCCAGTGCAACTGACATAAGGCTCATCAGGAAAACCAGTGCCGCAACAATTAATAAAATTTTCTTTCTCATGTTATGCTC
>CAZPCG010000034.1:0-3298 GCA_964584875.1 uncultured Spirochaetota bacterium | reverse complement strand
CCTTTCAGCGAACTCCTTCATAATCAATATGCGGTTTCCTGCTCATCTCCGGCTATGATCGATTGAACCGGAGCGCTCGGTCGAATCCGCCTGAGATATTACAGATATATGCGGGAAAATTGAAGTTTCACAGAATTATTACAGCATGAAGGCTTTTCGCTGTCAAGTATTTTAATCTCAACCTGGTGGCTTGGCGGGACTGGTTGAGAGCACAGTTTATTGAAAAACAGGCTTGCTCAGGGTGTACTTTCCAGCATCCTCATCGTGGTCGAGTATGAGTAGGGGCAGACCTTCTTCACCGCTCCCGTAAAGGAGGGCCGATCTGGTATTATTGACGTCATCGAGCAGCTTGTTCAACGGGTAGTACTTCTCCATAAGAAGGTTGTCGTTCTGGAGAGAAGCCTCCACAAAACCCATGGTTGTACTGGGGTCGTTTGCCTTTTCCGGGTCCACGGTGTAGATGATGAGCCTGCGGCTTTTGTCGGATGCCGTTCCCCACATACCTGAGAACTGGGAGTCCTTGTAGGTTGTGATTCCGGAGTTTAGCATTTTTTTCAGCGTTTCATTTTCATATCGGAGGACTACTACGCCGCCACCAAACTCCCTTCCACCGATCTCGCAGATAACCTCATCCCTCCCGTTGCCGTCGAGGTCAAAGAGGATAATTTTTTTCACCGGCAGTGGGCGCTCGTATTTTATCTTTTCTTTCAGGATGATCCTTCCCCTTGAGCTATCGAAGGGGGAGGCGTGGATGTAGTAGGTCTGAGTCCCATCGTTATCGGGAGTCCTGTTTTTCTTCAGAAAGATCAGGAAATTGTTCGTTCCGTCAAGCTTTCCAACTGCAATGAGGTGCGAATCGATCTTGGAGGCAAGCCGGAGAATGCCTTTTTCCGCATCGTAGGAGTAGATGTAGGAGAAACGACTGCCTGAGGTTGCAATCAGGGGGTTTTTGAGGGAGCTTGCGGAAAATGCGCTGACGGTTTGTATGTCGCTGTTTCGCAACTTTGCCCTGTAAACAGGGCGGTATTCAACCGGCGAGGTTCCTGAATGCCCGCTCTCATAACCTGCCAAACTCCAGAACCTGCCCTGTTTTTCCCTGTTGAAAAAAAGAATTTCCGGAACGCCGTTTCGGTTCAAATCCCCGCTTGCGAGCAGCGAAGGAGGTTCTTTAATGCTTCCGAGCTCTTTTAATTTTAATTGCCTGGTCTCGCCTGTCTGGATTTTCCTCGCTGTGGACGGCGTTGTCTGCAAGGGAGGTGTGGAATCTATTTTAGCAGGAGCGCTGAGCTTATCGGGGAAAAGAGGGAGGGGGCTTACTTTCTGTTCGCTCTCTTTCTTTCTCCTGAGGTACCATCCAAACATCCACCCTTCGATTCCAGTATCGCCCAGCTTTACCTGGTACCAGTAGTTCTCCATGCCGTTTATTTCCACAAGATTTTCATCCCTTTTTAAAACAGAGACTGTGGTACCACTGCTCACCTTCGTCAGGATCCTGTGCTCGAGCGATGGGCCGCTCCTGACCCGCACGTAATCTCCCGTTACCTCTGCAGCATCACCACCTTCAAGCAGACCGTCTGGAATGATGTGAAGCTCCTGCGCCAGGGGGAGAGTGACAAACCCGGGTAGGGTTGTAAATCCCAACAGGAGGACAGTTAGAAGAAATAAAGTTTTTTTCATACCTTTTAAACCTGATTTTCAGATAAAGTTATTTGTTTTGGCAAACATCTTTTTTTGAAAATAGATTTCTGCGATTTTTCATAACTCGACGCTTGTGCTATTATTATCGTATGAAATGGCGATTGAGCTTACAGCAGCAGGGTGAAAAATATTAAAAAAACAGCCCTGTGGATTATATCATGTGGTTTTGCCCGTATGTCATCCCCAGCGGAAGCTGGAAACCAAAAGGATATGACTTTTTGTAGAGACCGTGTTATATTTTTTTGGATTGGCAAAAGGATTTATAAAGGAATTTGAAGTTTACGAAGCGTGGTGAAACTGAACGCTGTGTTAACAGTAAAATGCAGGAGGAAAGTGTGGAGCGGGTTGTCATAGACAGGGATTGTTGCAAGGGGTGTGAGCTCTGCATAGAGGCCTGTCCAAATTCGGTGCTTGTCATGTCAGACGATTTCAACTCCTCTGGCTACCACTACAGCGTTTTTAAAAATAGGGAAAAGTGCACTAGCTGCACCTTCTGCGGGGTTATCTGTCCCGATGTGTGCATAGAGGTGTACCGGTAGGCGGAAAAAAAAGCAGGATAGAATGACACTGCACAATTGATGGAGTCGATAGATGGCCGAAAAGATTCTCATGAGGGGGAATGAGGCGCTCTGTGAAGGCGCCATAATAGCCGGGTGCAGATACTACTTCGGTTATCCCATAACTCCCCAGAATGAGGTTGCAGCCTACATGTCGATGAGGATGCCGGAGGTGGGCGGTGTGTTCATCCAGGCGGAGAGCGAGATAGCCTCAATCAACATGGTGTGGGGAGCAAGTGTTTCGGGAAAGAGGGCAATGACGTCCTCATCCTCCCCCGGCATAAGCCTCATGCAGGAAGGGATCTCCTACCTTGCGGGTGCAGAGCTTCCCGCTGTGGTCGTCAACATAGTCAGAGGCGGCCCGGGGCTCGGGAACATAGCACCCGCACAGTCCGACTACTTCCAGGCTACCAGGGGGGGAGGGCACGGCGACTACAGGACCATTGTGCTTGCACCGGCCACCGTGCATGAGCTAGTGCACCTCATGGTCGATGCGTTCGACCTTGCCGATCTGTACAGGAATCCGGTCGTCGTTCTGGGCGATGGCGCCCTGGGGCAGATGACGGAACCGCTAATACTTCCGGAGCCATCGGGGAAGAAGCTGCCGCCCAGGGACTGGATACTGGACGGCGCAAGGGGGCGCTCCCCAAGGATTATCATGAGCCTTCGCCTATCGCCCATGGAAGCGCTTGAGGAGCTCAACCTGAAGCTGAAGAAGAAGTATGATGAGATCGAGCGGAAGGAGGTGCGCTACGATACGTACCTCCTCGATGATGCGGAGATCGTCATCGTTGCCTTCGGCATGGCGGCACGGGTCGCAAAGGCATCGATCGAGATGGCCCGCAGTAAGGATATCCCGGTCGGCCTGATCAGGCCGATCACGCTATGGCCGTTCCCATACCAGGTCATAGGAGATATTGCCGGAAATGGAAGGGTAAGGGCGTTTATCGATGTCGAGATGAACCTCGGCCAGATGATCGACGATGTGAGGCTTGCTGTTAATGGGAAAAAAGAGGTATTCTTTTACGGCCGTACCGGCGGTA
>CAZPCG010000033.1:10980-11364 GCA_964584875.1 uncultured Spirochaetota bacterium | reverse complement strand
TAATAGAACCATTGATGAAATCCCTCCACTTCAGATACTGGATCGCTATCGAGTCAAATATATTAGAAAATAGGCAGGGACTCCCCTCCGTTCATGCTGCAGTTATTATATTTTCAAAATCTCAAGCCTCCTTTAAGGTAAACAAGGTTCGTTTCCCCCACAAATACTGTAGTTTCTGCAATAGGACATTAAAAGACTGGGGCGGTAAATCCCATCTGATGAACCCCTTGGGCTACGCTATATCGGATGTTTGGCGAGATTTACCGAAACTGGACAACTACACAAAGCTTTCCCGGGCGGTTTTAGAGGTTTTATTACAACTTATAGAAAAGAAGAATGGAAAATGCCTTGTATTCCCTTTAGAAGCCATAGAATTTGGGAACG
>CAZPCG010000033.1:10597-10970 GCA_964584875.1 uncultured Spirochaetota bacterium | reverse complement strand
GGTCAATCATTACCTCATCTCCAGGTGAATTATGAACTACATCAGCTCTCTTTCTTACAATCCTCTATCCAACCCCCTTATAACATCAATAAAATTGATGAGAACCTACTTGATTTGGTTCATTGCGGGGATGCCATAGAAGTACTTAAAAGATATCCTGATAACTCGGTTGACTTGGCATTTGCTGACCCGCCCTATAACTTAGATAAATCTTACAATTTTTACGATGATGAGAAAGAGGATGAGAGGTATATCGAGTGGTGCAACTCCTGGCTCAAAGAGTATATTAGAGTTCTAAAATCTACTGGTTCTCTATACATGGTAAATCTGCCCAAGTGGGGAGTACATCATGCCTATTTTCTTAATAAACATC
>CAZPCG010000033.1:0-10587 GCA_964584875.1 uncultured Spirochaetota bacterium | reverse complement strand
GCCCATTACGCGTTACTTTTTTATACTAAACATCCAACAAACTTCACGTTTAATTACCAGGATGTTAGCCCCATAGACGCCCCAGCTTTCTGTCTTAGATTATCTTGCATCAGGCAGCGAAAAAAACAAGGGGTAGACCCCACTGTTCCTCTCACTGATATCTGGTGGGATATACACAGGATTAAACACAAAAAAGATAGGGATATGCACCCTTGTCAGTTACCTGACAAACTCATGGAAAGGATTATCTCATTATCCTCTAACGAGGGAGATGTGGTTTTAGATGCCCTATGTGGTGTAGGAACAACTCCCGTGGCAGCACTTAAGTTAGGACGTCGATATGTGGCCATTGATATAGATAGGCGGTATGTAGAGATTACCAAAAAGAAAATAGAACAGATTAAATCAAAGGGGTTTATTGCGAGGAAATCTGAGAAGAAATCTTTGAGAACTGTTACTAAAAAAGAACTCCAACTTGAGCTTAGAGATTTAGCTCAATCATTGGGTAGACTTCCTACAGAGGAGGATGTGGAAAAGATGAGTAAATACAGCATTCACGTATTTAAAGAGACCTTTCAGACGTGGGGAAAAGCCCTGAAGGCTGCTAAGCTGGAGGTAAAAGGGTGAACCAAGAGGTTAAGAAACTTACTTTTCAAGAAGCCTGGGACTCTACAATTGTCTTTTTTAATGATGAGGCAGTGGAGATCAGGATTGACCGAGAAATAAACAAAATAAGTAAAAACAGCACAAACAGTCGTATCTCAACTCCCGGGCATCTCGATATAGACGGGATAGCAGATTATCTTTCTGAAAAGATAAATGGACTAGATGTGATTTTAGCTGATATTGCTCTTTCCAGAGAGAAGTTCCTCAGGGTTATTTCTTTACTTAGGCGGATCGGCAAAATTCCAGGCGGTTTTGATGCCGAGTGGAGCATTGAAAAGATAAAAACGAAGATACGCGAAGAGCGGGATTTTGCACTCCTCATAGCGCATCTTCTCGTTGACGGGCACAAAGATCCTGACATGATTAAATATCTGCCCAAATATTATAGAGAAAAACTAAACTTAAGAGGCTTAGGAGTGGATTCTGTTGAAAAAAGAAGGCTTAAATTTAAAGAGAGCAAAACCGGGACTTATGCCGCACTTAAAGGAAGAGCTATTGAGGGTCTTATCGAAAAGGAGCTCATACGTATGGAGAAGCAATATGGAGTTCCTTATGGCTCAGGTAGAAGTTGGATTGTAAATACCGATGTGGATTGGGCTATTCCAAGTACCGATGAACCTTATGTGCTTATAATGGTCACCTATCAAGAAACTACTTCAAGCGGTCAATCTACAAAGGCGAGAGACATGTTCGACGGATACCAGCGGGTGCATGCTTATAACGTCCGCAATAACGAAAGCAGAGCCTTTGTCAATTTTGTAGACGGAGGTGGTTGGTTAGCGAGGAAAAATGATTTTCAACGCCTTGTAAGTGAGTGCCATTACTTCCTCAATCTCCAACATTTAGATATGCTTGAACCCATAATAAAAAAGCATGTTCCTGATAAGTTTTTTGGGCAAATAAAGAAGTGAGGAAGCATCCCCCTCTGAAACCTATAAATTGACCCACCCAGGATGGATCGGGTATATGTTATAAGGTACTGGATGCTTATTAAAGAGATTTCGTTCAGGGACGTGGGTCGTAATACGGGAGTAAGCCTTAATATGGTTTAAAAGTATATAGTCAATTATTCTGTCACCCGTCTGTACAGCTGGGGACGCCTGTCCCTGTAGAAGGCGCTCTCATGACGGGCTTTGCGTGCCGCATCCAGATCAATCTCAGCATGGATGATCTCATCGCTATCTTCAGAGGCTTCCCTGATGATGTTCCCCAGGTAGTCGCAGATGAAGCTCCGCCCGAGAAACTCTATTCCGTCCTCGGTCCCGCTACGGTTTGCACAAACAAGATAGTAGAGGTTTGAGAAGGCATGGGCCTGCATCTCAGTGTACCAGATGTTTCGTGCGCTCTTCGGTGTTGAGGCGGCCACAAAGAGGATGTCAGCGTCCCCGAGCCCGTAAACCCGTGCGCTTTCGGGGAAGTGCCGGTCATAGCAGAGCATGATTGCAATGGTCGCCTTCGGAGTCCTGAACAAACGGTGCCCTCGATCGCCGGGCTTGAAGTAGTAGGGCTCATGAATGCCCGCAACGGTTGGGATGTGAAGCTTTCGATACGTCCCGACGACTCCTTCAGCTCCACTGATGACGGCAGCCGAGAGGTAGTGGTTTTTCTTTTCCCGCTCGAAGAGCGATGCGATAACGGTCGTGCCGGTCCCCCTGATCAGGGAGCTGATCTTCCCGGTCGTTTCACCCGGGATCTCCTCCGCAAGCCTGAAGTACTCCTCACCCCTGTACTGCGGGAAATAGACCGTGTTGAAGAGCTCATGAAGGAGGATGAAGTCAGGCTTTTCCTTCAATGCCTCCTCAATGAGGGAAAGCCCCTTCTCCCCTATGTCCCTGCTATTACCTGTCTTAAACTGAATGGCCGATACAAGCATGACTATCTCCCTTCAAAAACAGTGACAAACCTCATGCGGTACTCCGCCTCTGTGAAATAGAGAGACCCCCGCACCTCTTTGTCAGGATAAACATTCTTCACAACCTCGCAGTAGGAGCGAAGCTGATTGCCGTAGGATCGAACAAGCTCTTCGAGCCGCCCTGTGCCTGAAACAGCATCGGTTTTGAAATCTACAAGCTCGATGCAGTCACCGAAGACGAGCCTGTCGATCCTTCCAAGGAGGTTGGGGTAGCGCCTCGAAAAAACAACAAGCTCGCTTGACGCATTGCCGCAAAAAAATCTTTCAAGCCGCCCGTCGCAGGCGATTCTTCGTATGCTCTCCCGCGCGCCCTCAAAAGCCCTCCGCCTCTCATCCCGTGTATAACTGCCCCCAAGCCGGAACAGCGCCTCGTTGAGAAGGCGATCAAGCTCCTCCTCAGCAACCTGGAGGCACTTAAGCTTTTCAACCGTGCCGTGAACCAGGAGCCCCTTTAATATACCCACCCTCTTCCCATGGGGGTCGGATGGCCACCCTGAAGCCTCTGCCCCTTCACCGAGACCACCAGGGGACAACACATCCTCCCCCGCAAACAGAATTGAAGGCTTTTGAGCTCTCCTGGATGAGCTTGCCGCAACCACCCCTCTTTTTGGGGCCTGGGGTCTTTCAATTGAAGGCACCACCTCTGAAGTCACCACCTCCCCCCTCTCGAACACAGGGGGTAAAGCCTCCATGGAAGCGCTGGCAGCCCAGGCTTCAATGAGAACATCTCCTACTGTCCTCACATTCTTCAGGTATAGCGGAAAGAGTATGAGGTTCTCACATGCCCGCGTCATGGCTACGTAGAGCGTGTTGAGCTCATCGATCCTGTAGCGGAGGTCCGTCTCATCGCGCATGCCCCGAAGCTCCACCGCTCGCTCATGGTAGTGCAGGTAGGCCTTTCTGGCAATTGCGGAGCGCCTGACTCCCCCCTCTTCGTCAAGAGCGAACATGAGGTTCCCATCAAGGCGGTAGCTGAACGACTGGGTGAGAAAGGGGAGGATCACTGTATGGAACTCAAGCCCCTTGGCGCCATGTATCGTCTGGAGGCTTGGGCCCTGCCGCCCGCCTGCTTTTAGCGTTATGCGCTCTTCATTCTCCTCAAGGTAGCGCAGGAAATCCTGGAGGGCAATCTGCTCTCTCGATGCCTCAAACTCGAAGGCAATCTCATAGAACTCGCACAGAGCTTCAACATCCTGCGGATAGGCTTCAAAGACCCCGAGCTGCTCGTAGACCCGCCGCAAAAACCCCGATGGGGTGTTGAAGTGCGAGGCCTCAATTAGCCTGGCCATTGTACTGAAGAGGCGTGGGTCGCACTCCCGCAGAAGTGAGTGATTGATACCCCCGGAGGATTCCCTGAAGCCTTCTAGCCGCTCATAGCTCTGCCTGAAGGTGGGAGCTCTCAGCAGAGAAGCCGTATGAAGCTCCTCTTCAGGGTCGAGAACAAACCTTATTACGTTGATCATGTCACGTATGCAGCACTCCCTCAGAAGCTTTTTTCTGCCTGCAGAGGCGGGGAAAATGCCCTGGGCGCTGAGCCTGTGCTCTATCTCCTCGAGCTCGCTGTTCTTCCTGCAAAGCACAGCAATGTCTTTCATGGCAACTCCAAGCGCCTCAAGCCTTTTAACCTCGCCGACGATGGCATCAAGCAGCTCCTCCCGCAAAACAAACTGCTCAAGCTTAACATACCCCCGTTTGCAATCAAGCCGCCCGGGTGGAAGGCGCTGCTCTTCGTAGCGGTAGTGGGGATGCATGGTACGGGCAAGCTCGGTGAAAATTCCGTTCACCGTATCAAGAAGCAGGGAGTTCTGGCGGTAGCTGTAGGGAAGCCTCTCTTCCTGGATTCCCAGCTCGGAGCGAACCCTGTAAAAAAGCTCCGGGTCACCTCCGCGCCACCTGTAAATCGACTGCTTCACATCCCCAACGTAAAATACGGTGCCACCCAGTGCAAAGGCGTTTCGAGCAATGGGCCTCAAAGCCTCCCACTGCAGAAGGGAGGTGTCCTGGAACTCGTCTATGAGGAGATACCTCACGGCCGAATCGATCCTGTATTGCAGGAGATCGAAGTCGTCAAGACGGGTGAGGAACCTTCGGGCAACAACCTCTATGTCGGCAAAATCGATCGCCCCCGACGAGCGCTTCTTCATGCTGTATGAGCGGTTGATCAGCCCGTAGACCTCAATCCAGATATGGAGGTAGTAGCGCATCTGGGCGGTTGCAAGAGCGCTGAGAAGGGACCAGACCTCCGTAAAGGCGCCGGTGAAGCGCCCCGCTTCATCTGCCGGAAGTGAGTCACAGAGCTTCTGCAGGTAGCTTACCATTCCACGCTCACCGTACTGCAGAAAGGGGGAGAGGTTTAAGAGGTCTTTGATGCTCCTGGTGTGGAGGAAGCCTAGGAGGCTTTCATTGAACCTGGAGATATATGTGTTATGATTCCTGTTGAGATAAGCCGAAAGCATCTCGATGAGGGTCCCAACCGCCTTCATCCCTTCAGGACCGAGCAGACCCTCCCGTACGGCAAGAAATCGTCTCTCAGCCTCACCGGCTCCACCTTCAAGGGTTTGGGTGAGGTTCTCCATGACAAAATACTTTGAAGATATCTCCTCGTATACACCCCTGATTATACCGGAAGTGCTGACGGCCCTTTCCCGGTAACTGATGATGAAATGGTACACCTTCTCAAAAAGATGCCCGTCCTCCGCCAGAACCTCGTAGAAATTCTCAACAGCCTCACCGATGAGGCTGCTACGCATCCACTCGTCGACGACCTTGACATCAACCACCCCCGTATCCCCGGGAAAACCGCGTATCACCCTGGCAAAGAAACTGTGAATGGTTGATATCTGCAGTAGGGAGAACTCCTTCAGGAGAACCTGGCGCACCTTCACCACCCTATCAAGGAGCTCGGAAACCCCTATATTCAAAATGCGGGAGAAAATCTCCACCTCCCCTTTATCACCCTGCTCGATCAAGGCGAGCCGCCCCAAGAGCTTTCTGCGTATCTCGCAGGCGGCGGCGTTGGTGAAGGTAATGGTAAGAATTTCACGGGGCCTGATGCCGCCGAGGAGCATGGAGAGAAGCCTCGTCGTCAGGGCGTGGGTTTTACCGCTTCCCGCAGAGGAGCTCACTGCAACTGAAACCAAGGGGTTGTACATTTTGAGATCACTCATCGCTCATACACCCTGCAGATAGTATCGTAGGGACAACGTGTGCAGCTTAAGGGGTCAGCGGCAAGGGAAAGTTTCTCCTTGCTGTTGAACCTGTCAAGCAGCTCGACTATATGGCCCTCGACCTCAGCAAGGTAGCCATTGACCTCATCAGGGCCTATGATCGTCACCATGTCCTTTCTGCTGTTCACATCGAAGTAGCTGAGCCTCTCGATTCTGGCCGAAGGGCTGTTCAACCGGAAGAGGATGCCGTACAATCCGAGCTGGACATGCCTGAACCCGCTGTGCCCGAGGTGCTCCCTGCGATCGGGGATGCTCCCCGTCTTGTAATCTATGATGCTGTATCCCCCGGATGGACAAAGGTCAACCCTGTCTATCCTCCCCGTAAGCGTATAGTGATCCTGGCCGCCTTTTAGTGTTCCAGAAAGCTCCCGTTCCGAATATTCCACACAAACCCTGTACCCCTCCCTGAAGCGCTCCACATCACATTGCACGGCCTGCCTGAGATTCTCAAGCTGTATCCTCTTCAAAAGCTCCTCTTCCCTGGTATGGAAGAAGCCCTCCCTGAAGTGCTCCTCGAAGAGGGTAAAAAGCCTCGTCTCAACGGCCTTCAGGTCAACACCTTTTGGAGAAAACTCAAGGTCACAGTAGAGCTTGTTGAAGATCGAGTGGACAAGCTGGCCAACGAGGTCAGGCTCAATCCCGCTCCCAAGACCCTCAGTCTCCTTGACCCCCAGCACCTTCGCTATGTAGTACTGGGTCTGGCAGCGCTTTATCCGCTCTATGTCCAGACGTGAGAACTCCCTGATCGGACGAGAAAGGACCGGAGCAGATATCTCCTGCCTGGTGCGCACCTGGGTTTCACCGCGTACAGGCAGAACGTACATCGGCACAAAAGCGCCCTCACCCGGTACTGCTCCCGGGTGTTTTGCACAATCTTTAAAAAGATGGGAAAACCTGCACCTCACATCAATCTCACCTCCCGGGTCATCGATTGAGATGAGGTAGGAGCGTGCAGACCCATCCACCAGCCTCTTGAGATAGTATAACTCAAGCTCCTCTCGCTCCAGAAAAGAGGGGAGGCCCAGCGCCCTGCGTGCAGTCGTTGGGAGGAACAGGTCGCCCTGCCTCTGCACGGGGAAAAACCCCTCGTTGAAGCTCGGCACCACCACAACCCTGAAGTTTATGCCCCTCGTCTCAAGCAAACCCAGTATCTGCACTCCCCGGAGGTAGGAGCCGAGCAGCGGGAAACGCTTTGAGCCTGCGTACTGGAGGAAAATCTCAAAGGGCGACTGACGTGCCTCCAGGTCGAGATCGCACAGCTCGAGGGCCGAGCTCAGCAGGGCATCCCTTACTGCGTAGAATTCGTAGGCCTTCCTCCCCTGAAGCCGCAAAAGAAGGCGGTGCAGGGAACGATACAGGCCTTCAAAATCCTCTGAGCCATAGAGCTCATGGAGTAGTGAAATAGCTTCTCCCCAACCCTTGTGGCTTCTGATGAACCCCATGTCAAGTGAGGAGAAACGAAATATCCTCCGCCTGACCACCTCCCTCCTCATGCTGCGGCAGGCGGCCCTGTTTTCAGCAAGGGAACAGCCTGCAAGCCGGGCAAAAAGCTCGCCGCCTGCAAGCTCGAGGAACATCAGTGCATCTAGACCGGAGTGGAAAAAGGAGTGGCCCTGAAGCAAAAGCTGATAGAGGGGGCTTTTTTTCACCCCCATCCCCTCGGAGTAGTTCGCATCAATTCCAACCGATTCGAGGGAACCGTACAGCATCTCGCTGAACTGGGGATCTATGTTGACGACGGCAATCTCGCCGGGCTGAACTCCCGCATCAATTTCATCCTTTATAACTGCAAGGCACCGCATCACCTGAGCCATCCTGGATGGTACCTCGAGGAGGTGAACGACTGGTTCAGTATGAGGCTCCTCCATTACGCTCCCGGCTCTGAAGGTGCTTACGGCAGAAAAGTCATACTCGGGGGTGTCCTGGTGGATGACGGTGAGCTTATCATCGATGGCACCGAAAACCCTCTTCTCGAAGGACGTCAGTGAGAGGGGCACTAGGAGCATAACCCGCTCGTAATCGTTGAAAAAGTGCTGTATGTCTTGCTCCCCGATCTCCTTCAGCAGGAGGTTTGAGTCGTAGGCCGAGGCCTCCTGCTGTTTGTTCCAGTAGTTATTGAGAAGGTCACATAGAATGGAAAGGTGGCGCTGTGCCCAGCTCCCAGCTTCTATAAGCTCCTGGATGGCATTCTCATCGATCGATCGCTCCTCCTTTCCGAGCTCCTCAAATGTGCTCAGAAGCCTCCCCGCAACAACGATGAAGGCGGGAAAATTGGCAAGCTGCTCACCGGGAAAAAGTCCATCGAGACCGGAAGTTTCCCTGCATGCCCTGAAGAGCATGCTGAGCTTTTCCATATCACCTGCAACCGGCAGCCCCCTCAGTGCCGCAAGAGATGTAATGAGAGCGCTGCTTGTGATCAGGAACGGGGCAATGCATTCGCCGCCGCCCAGCTCAAGGAGTTGCAGGGCGAGGTATGTCTTGAATCGCTCTGTAGGGGATATGACAAGGGTATGCAGGGGATCAAGGCCCTCCTGCAGAAGATGGGATGCGGTGTATGCTGCAGGGTCAACGCTGAATGGGAGGGTTATGAGCTCCATGACTGAAAATATATCTTCCCTCCCTCCACAAAGGGAAGAACATACGCCCTTATATACCCCTTCACAAAGGAGGCGGCAATCTCAAGCCACCTGCAGGTAAGCTCCGTAAGCCGGAGCGGAAGCTCGAGGCGTTCGATCTCCTCCCTCGTTATCTTGTAGAAACCGCTGCCCATGCTCCTACCCCACAGCCTCCGGCACTCCCTGAACAGAGGATACGAAAGCCTTCGCACCCTTCCCGATACCCTTAGAAGGTCACCCCCGAGGCTTCGAACTTGACGAACGCCGGCATCCTCAATGCAATTGACGACCCAGGGCTCACCGTGCCAGAGATGGTAACCCATCAACCGTTCGAAATTCAGGTGGTAGTTGTAGGTGGTGTAGTAGAGCTCCCTGGGATGGAAGAGCTTCAGAAACAGGTACCACTCTGGAAACGGTTTTGTGTGGAAAGGGCTCAGGATGTCCTGGATGTAGTGAAGTGCCCGGGCTGAGTAGCGCACTCCCCAGTAAATATCCCCCTTTTTGAAGGCCGAATCTGCAAGACGGTGGAAGCAGAGGGCGCGCTCCTGTGGCATGCCAACCCTCAAGCAGAACAGCTTGTACCGCATGTGCCGGTACCCCTGGCTTCCACCCATGAGCCGCTGGAGGGGCGAAAGCCTTATGCAATCATCCATGCCCCAATCAGGTTCTGCTGAGTAGAGCGAAAGCACCTCGACCCAGGGCACCCCCCCTGTGTTTGGTACACTGTACTGCGCACGGTCAGGGTAGTACTCGTTCTCATCGAGGTTTGGGTCCTCCGAGGTTACGGTGGGCTTTCCCCCTTCCCGGAACCGGGCAACCCACGAAGGATTGTAAGGACCGCAATCGTCATTGCTGTGGTCGCACGGGGTGATTCTGCTTGCCATGTTACCCGGGCCAAGGGCAAAAGCGCACAGAGCGGTGAGAGCGTCGTGAGCGATCATCGAAAACCAAGCTCCTCCCGAATTGTGATCGCATCGAGAGGCGGCACGACAAGGTAGCGCAGGATTTCGTCCCTCTTCTCAACCTGGTAACGGGCGTTCACCTGCAGAACTGCATTCATCCCGCCATAGACGCTCGACGCATAGAGAAAGGCTTCTATTACTGCAAACACTACCCCCAGAACGGGGATGCCCATTGTAAAGCAGAAAATGGAAAGGGAGATGGCACCCGCATTGGTAAAAAAACTCCTCACCCCTTCCCAGGGGCGACCGGCATAGAGATGTCCACCGCCGGGGATGACGGATAGTATCGCCCCGAGCGCAGGCCTTTTCAATCTGTGGCCCACGGCCTCAGAAAGCTTCCCCTCAAGCAGCATGCGAAGCTTCTCACTGCCAGCCCCGCTTTTATTCAAGCGGGCAAGCGCCCCCTCCCAGTCAAAGTTGTAGACCGGGATTGCAACATCCATTGCGAACAGGTACTCCGTCAGGGCAGCATCGGACAGTGGAAAGGAGGCTTCGTAGCGCTCCCTGTAGAGGTAGTAGTCCTGAAACCGCTTCTGTCTGAAAAGGATGTTGAGCGCCTGGAGCTGCGACTCACCAGAGAGGGCTTCGGATGCAGTTTCCAGACCTCTGCCTGAAAGCTCATCGATGAGGGGAAGAAGCAGCGACAGAGCCCTTTCGTACTCCCCGTTCCGGGCATGGGAGAGGGCTGCAAGGTATCGGGCATAGGGATTGAAGGTATCGGCGGGGTGGTCGAAGATGAAACGGTTCAGCTCGACCGCCGCCGCAGCGAAATCGCCAGACCTGTAGAGGTACAGGGCAAAGGCAGCGTCATCGCTTTGAGCCTGCTGATTTGAGAATAGGAACGAAAAAATGAGGGCACAAGCGACAGTATGTCTTATTGTCATCGATAGTAATCCGATCTCCGAAAAATATAGTTGTGGTGGATTGGATCGAACAATCTTCCTGAACGTTCAAGGTATGGATAGTATTTATTCGACCACTCGCTTTCCCTGTAAAGGAAGCGGTCAATGACCATGAGGGTCGCCCACAAAACGCCGTAGGCATCAATGGCCCTCCTGTAGAAATCCGAGCAGGTCGGATAGAAGAGGCAGCGACCTTCATCGTGCACCGAGACCTTCTCCTGATAAAAAAGAATGAGGCCCTGGAGCGCACCGTAACGTGAGGGTTCCTCTCTGCCGATCAGCACATCTCCGGCTGTGGTACTC
>CAZPCG010000032.1:0-11418 GCA_964584875.1 uncultured Spirochaetota bacterium | reverse complement strand
GTATGATGTATCCATGAATACGTACGATCCCGCCTGGATCTCGGTCCATATCGTACCCTCGCCGGTTATATTGTAGGTCCCAGTTCCACCCCCGCTTATTTCCTTGACCATGAGTCCCTTGCTCTCGAGGAAATCCTTTATCCCCCCGACCTTTTGCACCATCTCCTGTACCCCGCGACGGCGTGCATTACCATCAGGATTGAGAATCACATGCCCCTCGTAAGCCTGAATACCATCAAATACAAGCCCTTCGGAATCGCTGATCAAACGCGCGAGACCGTAGACATCCTCACCTGTATTCACCCCGCAGCGCTTCATCCCCACATCCACTTCCACGAGAACATGGATGGTGGAGCCGTAATCTTTTGCCGCCTTTGAGAGGCTCTGAATGTTATCGGGATTATCAACGACAACGCTGATCTTTGCACTGCGGGCAAGGCCTGCAAGGCGAGAGATCTTCACCGGATCCACTACCTGGTTTGCAATGAGAACATCCCTTATTCCGGCTGTAACCAGAGTCTCAGCCTCTCCGAGTTTCGCGCAGCAGATGCCCTTAGCCCCGGATTCCACCTGCATGTGAGCAATCGTGGGGCACTTGCAGGTCTTGTAGTGGGGCCTGAGCTGGGCGCTTTTACCTTTCATGTAATCAGCCATACGCCGGATATTGTATTCGAGGAGGTCGAGATCGATCAGAAGCGCAGGCGTCTCTATCTGTTCCTTCTGCATGCTATCCATGGCTTATCTCCCCCATTATGACCGAAGCGTGTACAGGCATACAGTGACTTGCCATATACAACCGTCACTTCGGCGGAAAGGTTCTTTCAGGAGCCCGTATCCTTCCATTATTTCCAACTTCAAAGAGCACGCCGAGCTCAGGTTCGGTGTCCAGGTAATAGAACTCATCCTCATCGTACTTGCCGCTCTGAATGACCTTGATGCCTTTCTTCCGATACGCTTCTATTGCCGCCGCACAGTCATCAACCCATTCCTTTATGTGGTGGATGCCCTCACCTCTCTTATCCAGAAAATGGGTGTAGACGCTCTCCCCGCTCAGGGGCTGCATCAGCTCCCACTGTATATCTCCAACCCAGGCCAGCGCAAGCAGCCACGTGGCTTTGGAAGGCTTGCCCATGAATGTGCACTCTCTAAGCGCCGGCGGCGCAAAGGTATAAACATCCCAGGGCCCGATTTTCAAAATCTCATAATACTTCTTCATCGCCCTATCCATGTCCCGCACGACGTGCGCTATCTGGATGATCTTTCTCTCCCCCGGTTTCTTCACTACCATTTTCTCCTCCATTTAGAAATTAATTATCGAGCCGGTGAATAATTTTATCGAATTACTCACCGGCGGTCATTTACACTCATTCAGGTAAATTAATACAAGCGCATTAAGTAAAGTGTCATTGCGAGGAGGTCGTTACGACCGACGAAGCAATCTCAATGTTATGAAGCGAGATTGCCACGCTCCCGTTGGTCGCTTGCAAGGACAATAGAAAAAAATGATTCAACGCGTTTGTACTAGCAACTCACATCCAGGAAGAAGAGGCTACTACTTCGTCGCCTTTATCTCCTCCCACAGGATTGTCCAGTCCTCCATCGTGGCGTATTTCCCGGGCTCCAGTGGTATCGGCCCATTCAGTATGCTCTCTGTAAAGAACTTCCTCAGGTCGTCATAGGGAAAGTAGCTGTACAGATCCTCGCTGAGCTTTGGTGGAGCATCGACAGTTACAGCACCCATATACATAGTGGCAAGCTCCATCTGGGTCCGAACAGAAAGCATCTCATTTATCAGGGCATATGCCCCATCGAGGTTCGGAGCTTTCTTCGGAATGCCGTAGCTGTCCAAAAAGATAAGTGAACCTTCTTTCGGTATTCCTCCCCAGATATTGTACCCCTCTTTCTTCGCCTCCCCCGCTATCATGATGTTTCCACCAAGCCATCCATCAGCCTCACCTGAGATGAGGGCCGATTTCGCCTCGCCGAAGGAAAACACGATGGCCCTAGCGCCCTTTTTCACCCTGGTAAGGAAGTCTCCCACCTTTGCAAACTCTTCAGGCGTTAAGAGGCTTGGGTCACCTTTCTTACCCGTTGCACGCGCCGCCATGGTTAATAGGCCGAGCGCATTGTCGAGCATGATGTAGCGGCCCTGCCACTCCGGCTTCAGGACATCCGACCAGGATTCGATCATCTTTGCCCTGTCTGCCGAGTAGATGAAATCATCCTTACCGAAGGCACACGGAACACCCCACTTTTTCCCCTGGTAGTCGAAGGGCTCAAAGGCTCGGAGAATCTCCGAATGGAGGTTTTTATAGTTCGGTATCCTCTTTGTATCGACCGGCTGGAGAAGGTCGTTCACCACCAGTTGCTCGATGTTTGCCTGGTTCGGGGTAATTATGTCATACTCGGCCCCTGCTTTCAGCTTCGCAAAAATCTCGTCGTTGCTGCTAATGTATGTCGGATCAACCGATACCCCCTGCTCCTTTTCAAACTCTGCAAAGCTCTTTGGAAAATCATACCCCTCCCAGCAGAGGATCCGTATGGAGCCGCTGATCTTTCCAGGCGCCTTCTCCTTTTTACCGGCAAAAGCACCGTAGGCAACAATCAACATCAGCGCACATAAAACAGCAATACCAGTAAAAATTATCTTTGTTCTTCGCATTGCAATTTCCTCCTTACTATGATTTATTTTAAAAAGAATTGTTGTAAAACGAAACCTCAGATATTTCGTATAACGATCCCCTCCATCACCTCCTTCCATGTCAGATTCTTCAGCGAAGAGTTTTAAACTTTGCATATCTATTGGCTATGACAATCAGCGTCATCGAGATGATCAAAACCAGCGTGGCAATGGCATTTATTATGGGCGATACGCCTCTTCGCAGCATACCCCATATTACGATTGGCAGCGTATTCTCCTTGCCAATGACAAAAAAGGTTACGAGAAACTCATCAAAGGAAAGCCCGAACGTGAGCATCATTGCCCCAATGATCGACGGACGTATCAGGGGGAATGTCACATACCTGAAGGTCTGCATCCTGCTTGCACCGAGGTCCATTGCCGCCTCCTCAATAGAAACATCAAACCCCTCGAGGCGGGAATTCATCACCAGTATCGCGAAAGGCGCGCAGAAAAGCACATGACTGATAGTGACGGTGAGTAGCGACCGTATAATCCCAAGGGAGGAAAAAAACGACAGGAGCGCAACGCCGAGAATGATTGGGGGCATTGTTATCGGTACCAGGACGGAAAAGGTAATGAAGGATTTCATCTTAAAACTGTACCTGATCAAGGCAAAGGATGCGAGGCTTCCTATGACGACCGATAGTGAGGATACCGCAAGCCCCACATAGATGCTGTTCTTCAGTGCAGTGATAAAAGCCCTGTTTCGTAACACCTCCCTGTACCATCTCGTTGTAAAGCCTGCCATCGGAAACATGGCCGCCGAGGTTGCATTGAAGGAGAAGAGCATGATGATTACAATAGGGAGCATAAGGTATATCATCACGAATACATTGATAACATCTATAAAACCTATTCTTGTTGTGCGCCTCAACCCTACCTCCTCAATTTAAGAAGCCTTGTCACCCAGATTACACAGTTTATCAAAAAAATCAGAATGAATATGGTGAAATAGGCAAGGGCAGAACCGAAGGGCCAGTTGTAGGTCATGCCGAACTGGTCCTGCACAATCCTCCCAACCATCAGTCCTCCCGTTCCCCCGACCATCTGCGGTGTAACATAATCCCCCGCTGCGAGCACAAAGCTGAAGATAAAGCCGGTAATGACACCGGGCATGCTCAGGGGAAGTGTGACCTTGTAGAAGGTTTCCAGTCTGTTTGCACCGAGGTCCCTTGCAGCTTCGATGAGATCGACGCCGATATTCTGTAGGGAGGAGTATATTGGCAGGATGGTGAAGGGAATAAAAATAAACACCAGGGTAATGATTATTGCAGTTGGGCTGTATAAGAGGAATCTCAGCGGCTCATCGATGAGACCGAAGTATTTTAGAACCTGGTTGAACAGCCCGTTTGAGCCAAGGATGGTTTTCCACGCGTATACCCTGACAAGGTAGCTTGAGAAGAGCGAGATAAGGATGAGGTAGAGGACAAAATCCTGCAACTTTTTGTACTTGAAGGTCAGTGAATAGGCCACAGGATAGCTGAGCATTACACATATTATCGAAGTAATAAACCCGATTCGAATAGACCTGATAATGACTATGGGATAGAGCCGTCTGGAAAAAATGGACAGGTAATTGAAGAGCGTAAATGTCGGTACAAGTCCGGTGGAGGTTTTAAGCCAGAAACTGTAGATAAAAAGTATGAAGAGGGGGGCAAAGAAAAATACAACAAAATAGGTAAATAGGGGAGACAGGAGATATACATATCCCTTTGCCTTTTTCATTGATAGAACCTGCTTTGTAATTGATGAATTCGGATGTATTTCATTCTAGAAACACATTAACATCTCTTCTCATAAACCCAACCGTTACAGCTTCTCCTACAGCAATCTCTTCAATTCCTCTATTTCCTTCCTCCTCCTGGATTTCCTCCTCGGTTATGATTGTTACGCTTTCTGAAACCCTTACGTAGTACTTCACCGTATGCCCGAAAAATACAACATCCTCCAGCTTCCCGGTAATATGGTTGTCAAACTTCCTGCCGTGGGTATTGTCAACTCTTTTTACCTTTTCCAGTCGAACGGCAAGAAAGACTCTGTCTCCTTCCCTCATTTCCAGGGTTTTATCTGCAGTTATTGAAAGCCCATCGACGCGGATAACGAGTTGTTCACCCCTCACTTCGCCTACCTTTCCCTCGAAGACATTGCTCTCACCGATAAACGTCGCCGCAAACCTTGAATTGGGATGGTTGTAAATGCGCTTCGGTGTATCGACCTGGACCGTTTCCCCGGCTCTCATGAGCACAATCCTGTCCGACATTACAAGAGCCTCTTCCTGATCATGGGTCACATATATGAATGTTATCCTCAGCTTCTCCTGAATGTTCTTAAGCTCTATCTGCATCTGCTTCCTTATCTTCAGATCGAGCGCTCCGAGCGGCTCATCGAGCAGGAGAACCCTCGGCTCATTGATGAGAGCCCTTGCAAGGGCTATTCTCTGGCATTGCCCGCCTGAGAGCTGGTCAGGCTTTCTCGATTCAAATCCTTCAAGCTGCACCAGCTCAAGCATCTTCTTCACCTTCCCGTTTATTTCTTCCCTGGGTCTCTTCTTTAGAAACTGACTGAACGCGATGTTCTCATACACAGTCATGTGGGGAAAAAGAGCATATTTCTGAAATACCATGTTCATGGGCCTCTTGTTTGGGGGAACATCCAGTATGTTCTTCCCATCGAGCAAAACCTCACCCGTGTCAGGGTCTTCAAATCCAGCAACGATACGCAGTAAAGTCGTTTTGCCACAACCGCTCGGGCCAAGGAGGGAAACAAACTCACCGTCCCCGACCTCGAGGTTCATGTCTTTGACCGCGCAGACGGTTCCGAAGTACTTGCTTATTTTTTTTAATGTCAGCGCACTTACCTTTTCCGCCATCGTTCCTCTATCCTTTTGTAAAGAACTAAATCACCTTACGCTGTTTCAATCCCAGGTCAGCATCCCCTTTCATTTCCCCGCAAGCCTCAAAGCTGGGTAATTGACATCCCTCCATCAAGCACGAGAATATGCCCCTGTACGTAGCTCGATTCATCGGAAGCGAGAAAAATGGCAGGTCCAACGCAGTCCTCAACCTCTGCCTTTCTGCCCAGGGGCGTTTTCTTCTTAAATTCTGCCCCTTCCCTCTCCCAGAAACCCTCAGGTATTATTTCTGTATAAACAATATCAGGTGCAATGCTGTTCACATTGATCCCGTAGGGGCCAAGCTCAACAGCCATTGATTTGGTGAGCATGTCAAGCCCCGCTTTGGAAACATTGTAGTGGGCATGGTTCTTCTCAACCTGAAAACCGTTGATCGAAGATACATTGATTATCTTTCCCCTGATACCTGCTTCGATCATCTTCCGGGCCACGATCTGACTGCAGAGCATCACCCCATCCAGGTTGACCGAAAGCACCTCTCTCCACTCTTCAAAGCTCATGGTAAGAAAATCCTGGAACTGTGCTATACCTGCATTGTTCACCAGTATGTCTATCCTGCCGAAAACACCCCATGCTCTTTCTATGAAATCAGGGATGATTTCAGTATCGCCTATATCCACCTGCAATGACACAGCCCTCCTCCCCATTCCCTGAATGATCTTCACAACTTCCTCGGCCCTGTCGCTTCTTGTCCTGTAATTTACTATAATATCCGCACCTTCCCTGGCGAAGCCAATCGCTATTCCTCGCCCTATACCCCGGGAACCCCCCGTGATCAGGGCAACCTTATTCTCAAGCCTCATACTTTGACCCTCTAAAATATTATACCAATGCGTTACATATCCCCATTATTGTATCCTTGCTTCTGCTTCTTTTGCTACAAGGGATTTGTCTTTTCTTTGTACTATTTTGTCATAAAATGGGACCGCCCTCGGTCCTTAATTGCGGGGAATGGATGGCTTCATCTGCCAGTTTATAGCGGTAGTTGTGGGGGGAAAGCTTCGTGAACCTCCGGAAAATGCGATCGAAGTAGCTGTGGCTCTCAAATCCGGTTTGATAGGCAATTTCCGTGATGGTAAAATCACTGCTCAACAACAACTCCTTCGCCCTGTCGATTCTCAGCCGGAAGACGTAATCCATCAGGGTGCTTCCTGTTACCTTTTTGAAGAACTTGCAGAAGTAGCACGGGCTCATACATGCAATCCCGGCAACGAAATCAAGCGAAATCCCTTCCTGGTAATGCTGCTGTAAAAAAGAAAATACCTTTTTCAATCTCTCAATGTCCCTACGCCTCTTTGTGTATTCGAGCAGGTCCGAGGAAAACTTTCTGAAATGTCTCAGTATGAGCAGCAGAATTTGCGTCAGATAATTCTTAACTGCAAGCTGGTAGAAATCCTTCCTTTCCACTTTCTCCCTGTATATTTTCTCGATGATAAGAAGAACAAGCCCCGAGTTGAAATCCCCTGCCGGTATTTTATTTCGAAATTCGGTGCTGTGATCGAGAAAGGGCCTCAGGTACTCCAGATCAAAGCTGTTCTGCCCAACGCTGTACACAAAGTCAGGGAGGAAGTATAAATCAATGGTCTTCAGCGGCTCATTGTGATACGCTTCAAGGCGGTGAAACTCGGTATTTCCTATGACAAAGATGTCCCCTTCGGAAGCATCATACCTCTTGCCTTCGAAATGAAATATCCCCTTCCCCTTATAAATATAGGTGATCTCGAAAAAATCGTGATAGCTCGGTGTTAACCTGTGTTGGAATGAAAAGGAGTGGCACTGGATCTCCAGGGGACAATCTTCTGAAAAGGCTACCTTGTGTTTGCCCTCAGGAGAGAGGACTATATCAGCCGACGATGCCCAGTGGGGGAATTTTTTGCTGCGCTCACCCATACGAGGTTTCCCAAAATATATTACACATCAACTCAAAGGTTCAACTCCCTTTCGAAATACGCGGCCAGGGTCCCAGCAGCCCATCGAGGGTGACAAGATGCATAACATAGAGATTCTCCCTCTGTATCCTTGCCTTCTCCTCCGCAACTCGCCCAAAATCGGTATCTACGTAGAAAATCCTGCCGTTGAGCTCGGGGCATGCAATGCTCAGTAACTTCATCGTGGCCCTTGCGCAGGCCTCGGGTGGAAGCTCTGCTTCAGAGCCCATCAGTTCTCTCACATGCTTCTGCCATTTCTCCCTCTCAGGTTTCGCAATCAGGTATTCGGTCATGACGGTGCGGACAAATCCCGGCATCATGCAGAAGACGAGCACCGACGATCCCACCGATTCCAGCTCTCTGGCCAGCCCCTCGCTGAACCTGAGAAGGGCAGCTTTTGAGCAGCCGTAGGCCGAACCCCCCAGGTTGGGTCCGTTTGACCCTCCACCCCCGTCCATGTTGATAATCGTACCGAAATTGCGTTCAATCATGTGGGGAAGCACAGCCCTGCAACAGAGCATGGAACCGAGGAGATTCACGGTTACATCATGCCACCACACCCCCGGGTCTGCCTCCCAAACAGGCCCAACCCATTGAAAGCTCCCGGCATTGTTGAAAAGCAGGTCGATCCCGCCAAACCTCTCAAGTACCTTACCTACCATCTGCTTGACCTGAATCCAGTCTGTGACATCAACCCTGAGGGCAATTCCTCTGCCTCCTTCTGACTCAAGGAGGTGCAAAGTTTCCTGCACCTTCGATTCAGTCCTTCCGACGCATACAACGTTCGCCCCTGCACCTGCAAACTCAAGGGCCAGGGCCCTGCCAATGCCACCGCCCGCACCTGTTACAATTGCGGCCCTCCCTTCAAGGTTCATAGCTCCCCCCTCACCTGATATACATTTGGATTACATTTCTCCCATTTTTTTCAGGTTTTCTGAATAATGCGAACCTGATAACATAAACATTTCCTTGCCCCACCCTTTCCCTATTTTTCTGCGCTCAATGCTGCTTTACGAATCGAAAGGATCCCTCAAGCCGCTCATCCCTCTTTGCTTGCTCGTAAATCTTATCAAGCTCTTTCTTTATATCACCATCTACCCTGTATGAATGTTCCCCAATCTTTTTTTTCACAATTGCATTAGCATGCTGCCATATCGACGTCGATCCCATCTCCTTCCACTGGCCGAGGTTGGTGTGGCCGAACAGCTCTGGCTCCCAGTACTCTTTTTTAAAATTGTCAAAGGTGCTCCTCCTTCCGATGAAACTCTGCCCCGGCCCGACCGCATCTATCTCATCCACCATAAGCCTCTTTTCCGTGAACTCCTCCTTTTTGAGGACATTTTTAATGTACTCGATAATCTCATGGGCGATGACCAGAATCTCAGCTGAGTATATCTCACAGCAGGAGAGCATTCCCCCGGTTCTGAAAGCCCTCGCCCCTGCCAGTGCAGAAATGAGGGTATGAATCGCTATCTCGGAAGCAGCCTGGGCATCCGGCTCCTTCCCGGCTGTATTGAGCGACTTGGCTATAATCGGTATGTTGTAGTAATTGCAAAGTGCCATCTTGTGGAGAGTTGCCCGGGTATATTCCGCCGATCCATAGACGAAGGTTGAATACTTCATGTCGAAGGGGTCAGCCTCGAAGGCATCGTCTGGAGCAATATAATTAAAGGATTTTGTGTTGATGAGATTGAGCATGGTGAGCCCCGCAAAGTGCTCAAAGATGCTCTGCAGCAAGGTTGAGATCATTGTAATTGGGGCGCTTATCCCGGCCACGGGCATTGTCGAGACCCACATCGGTATCCCCCTGTCAAGCAGATGGTAGACAACCTTGAGGCCATTTTTGTCAAAGGAGCGGGGGCTTATCATCCATACTCCGAAGGTAAACCTCTTTCCGGCAGCAGTGGCCATCTCATAGACATAGTCGGCGCATTCAGGGGTTGGCTTGTCCATGTGCTCGTAAATATCATTGCACCGGTACCTTGAGTACTCGTAGGATATTTTATGCATCAGTATGATCTGCAGGTGAACCGGTACATCGAGCGGTACAACCGGGGCAGAGCCTACGGTTTCAAGGGCATCGCCGAGCTTTGTCAGATCGATGAGGTCCTGTGCAGAAGGCGGCCGCAGCTTCCCAGTGTCCAGATCGTATAAAGACGTCTGGTGTGCTCCTGCATCGACGACCCACCTGTCTGCAGCGTAGTCAGGAACATCGTACTTCGCCTCTCTAAGCGCCTTGAGGACGAGATCGCTTCTGAACTTAACCGTATCCTTCTCAATTTTCACTCCATCGTAATTCGAAAGCAGTTTAACGATGCCTTCATGCGGTATATGTACCCCCACCTTTTCCACAAGTGTCAGCGCCTCTTCATGCATAACATCGATATGTTCCTTTGAAAGCCCGCCGTGAAGTATAAAGTCATCAATGAACATTTTGATGCTCCCCCTGAGGTAAATACCTATGACACCTTGATTGACGCAGGATAAACTTTACCGGTATTGAAAGAGACCGCCTCACATTATGGATGATGATTCACTCTCTGTCAAGGATCAAACCGGTTTTCTTGATCGGAATCCATCGGGGGTTTAAGAAAAATGTGGAGTTAATCATCGTCTCATGGAATAATGTTACCTCGAAGGACACTAAAACCATATGCAATGCTCTGGAGTGCGCCCATGGAAAAACGGTTTATCATGACAGCATTTGGGCTTGATCGCCCAGGGGTTGTCGCCGATGTCTCCCGTCTAATATATGAGTGCGATGGCAACCTCGAGGATTCCACAATGACGAGGCTTGCCGATGAGTTTGCGATCATCCTGCTCTTTTCATTGCAGGGAGAAGGAATGGAGGAACAGCTTCTGAGAGAATGCCGGAGGCTTGAGAGGGACAGGGGCATCTCGGCCTTCTTCAGACCCATCGAACAGGGGAAGGGTGAGCAGGTAAAACCTCACTCAACCCACACCCTCCATGTAGAGGGAATTGATCATACTGGAATTGTTTACAGCATAAGCAGCTATCTTGCAGAACAAAAAGTAAACATCTCAAATCTGTCATCTACGAGGACCTTCTCTCCTGAAAGCGGTACCACCCTTTACCGGATGGACATCCACATCCAGGTACCCGAAGGAACATCCCTTGAGGTTTTAAAAGAGGGTCTTGATCATGTGGGGAAGGCTCTGAACGTCGACATCAGCTTCATATGAGCGTGATGCAGGGGAAGGAAGTACCGTACTCTTCCCCTATTGACATTCCCAGCAGCTCATCCGTATATTGAACAGAACTTGTGCTGGCACTAGCAGGAGCGTCCAATGGAAAAGCTCTTACTGTCGGGGAACGAGGCTATAGCCCTCGGGGCCTACGAGGCTGGAGTGAAAGTCGGCACTGGCTATCCCGGAACGCCCTCAACGGAGATTCTTGAGAGCCTCACCAGATACCGGGGAGTATACACTGAATGGTCGGTCAACGAAAAGGTTGCCCTCGAGGTAGCACTCGGTGCAGCGTTGGCCGGTGCCCGCTCTATTGTTACGATGAAGCATGTGGGTCTAAACGTGGCCGCCGACCCGCTCTTCACCGCTTCCTACACCGGAGTAAAGGCAGGGCTTGTCATTGCTTGCGCCGATGATCCCAACATGCACTCCTCTCAGAACGAACAGGACAATCGCAACTATGCCTTCGCAGCAAAGGTCCCGATGCTGGAGCCCTCTGATTCGCAGGAGGCGAAAGATTTCACAAGACTTGCCTTCGCGCTCAGCGAGCGCTACGATACACCCGTTATCCTGAGGTCGACGACAAGGGTCTCTCACTCGAAAAGCGTGGTTTTTCCCTCACAGGACAAGGATAAGAGCACAGTGCCACAGGGGTTCAGGCGTAATATTGAGAAGTACGTAATGATCCC
>CAZPCG010000031.1:1877-11731 GCA_964584875.1 uncultured Spirochaetota bacterium | reverse complement strand
TATGCCTTTCGTGATGAGCGCTACAGGTTTGACTGCTATGCTCACCTCGGGGCCGTGTATATGGAGCTTTCTGACAGGGGCAAGGCGTTCGATTGCTATGAGAAAGCCCTGCAGACCGGCACAGCGGATGAGAAGAAGCTTGTGGAGGTCAAGTATACATACGCAACCCATCTCGTCCAGGCCGGGGAGATAAAGAAGGCCCTTGAACAGTGGAGAGAGGTAAATGAGCTGTACCCCAATTACAAGGACACGGTGATAAAGCTTGAGATATACGGGGAGGTTAGCAGGAGTGAAAGCCTGACCCGTCTCATGGCTTCGTCGAAACAGGACTTCCTGGATACCGGGATGAATCTGTGCAAGATTCTCGGTATCACGGTCGAGAAGTACAATTTCGGGAAGGAAAACTTCATTGAGTTCGTGGGGTCGAAGCGCATCGGAAGGGGGGAGATGATCTGCATCGTTCATTTCGCCCGTTGGACGAATCAGGTTGGAGAGCTGCCTGTACGGGAGTTAATCGAGAGGATGACCGAAGAAGGCGCATCCAAGGGGATTTTCATTACCACATCTGGTTTTTCGGCAAAGGCACTGAAGCACGCAAACATACGTCCTCTTGAGCTCATCGCCAAGGAGAGGCTTGAAGCGATGCTTGCCAAGGCATACGAGTGAGTGTGCAAAGAACGGTAATTACTCTGCAGGTTATGGTTTCATCCAGACAAATTTTTGAATATGCTCCAAGGCACGGTGACCAACGGGAAGAGAGTATTTCACAAAGGTTCCTACCTCCGCCAGAACCAGGGCATAAAAAGAACAAGCACAGTATAAACCTCGAGCCTCCCGACCAGCATCGCAAAACTCAAGAACCACTTGATGTAGTCAGGATAGAAGGAGTAGTTCAGGGTTGGCCCTATCTTTCCGAATCCGGGGCCTATATTCCCCACAGTGACAAGGGAGGTGGAAAATGAAGTGACCAGGTCATACCCTCCGGAAGACACCACAAGGGTTGTGATAATCAGGAATAATATATAGAGAAAAACGAACCCCGAAATGGTGTAGGATATGTCTTTTCGCACGGGTATTCCGTTGATCTTTATTGTGTAAATCCCCCTTGGGTGTAGTAGATATTTCATCTCATTTATACCAAGCTTGAAGAGAGTCACAATCCTGATTACCTTTATCCCCCCTCCCGTTGATCCGGAGGACCCTCCAATGAACATCAGGGTGAACAAAATCCCTTTTGCCGGTGCGGGCCAAGCGTCAAAGTCTGCCGTGGTAAAGCCGGTGGTAGTGAATATGGATGCAGCCTGGAAGCTTCCGTAACGCAGGCTTTTACCAAAGCTCTCATAAACCTGGCCGTGTAATATCCAGGCAAGGAGAATCGCAGAGACAAAAAAAATGCACAGGTAAACCTTCACCTCTGTGTTTGTTGCTATGTCCCTGAACCTGCCCGAAATGAGCCTGTAGTATAAACCAAAGTTTGTGCCGGCAAACATCATGAAAACAGTAACCACAATGTGTACATAGGGCATGCTGTAATGACCCACACTCAGGTTCTTTGGGGAAAATCCCCCCGTGGCTAGCGTTCCGAAGGTATGTGTGAGGGCGTCAAAAATTTCCATTCTCCCCAGCATGAGAAGCAGTGTCTCGGCAAAAGTAAGGCCAAGGTAAATGAGCCACAAAACCTTGGTGGTTTCCGTTATCCTTGGAGCGATTTTTTCTACCGTAGGACCAGGTGCTTCCGCGCGAATGAGATGTAGACCTCCTACTCCCAGAAGGGGCAAAAACGCAATTGTGAGCACCACGATCCCCATGCCCCCGAGCCAGTGAGTAAGGGACCTCCAGAACAGCACTGAACGAGGCAGTGATTCAATATCCAGAAGAATTGATGCTCCGGTGGTTGTAAACCCCGACATTGTCTCAAAAAAGGCATCTGTGTATGTCGGAACAGTACCCGAAAGGTAAAAAGGAAGGGCCCCAAGGCCGGCTGATGCAACCCAGCTAAGGCATACAAGCAAAAACCCATCACGTGGAGTTACAAGATCTTTGCGGCATTTCGCCGTGAGCAAGATTGTGAAAAAGCTGAAGCAGGTCCCCAGGGCAATGGTAGCGAAAAAATATACCGTGCACCTTTTTTCTGAAGAGGCCAGAGCAATTCCTGTCGGAATCAGCATCAGTATGCATACGATGGCCACGATAATTGCCACTACTCTCAAAACAAGCCGGACATTCATTGATCAGCTAACGAATATCTCCTCAACTTTTTTGACCAACTCTTTATTGCTCAGGACAATCACATGGTCGCCTGATCGGATGGTGAAATTACCGTCCGGAATAATACTCTGTTCATCTCGTGTGATAAGCATTATTAACACCTGTCCCGGTAGCTTGAGTTCCCGGATCTTTTGCCCGCTAACCCTTGTGCTGGCCTTTACTTCGATCTCGACCACTTCCAGTTTGCCACCGGAGAGTGAGTGGATGCTCCTTACATTTTCACCCCGAACTATTTTCAAAATTGCATTGATCACGGCGTTGTTCAGGCTTACTGCCACATCAATTCCAAGTTCTTCACAGATGGGGCAGTAGCTTTTCTTTTTTACCAGGGCAACTGCCCGCTCTATACCAAGCTTTTTAGCGTAAACCGCTGTAATGATGTTTAGCTCCTGGTTCCCCGTGGTTGTGATAATGAGATCGTAGTCGGAATGCAGCTCCTCATCAATTATGCCCTCCTCTGACACGTCGGCATTTGTGACCGTAACACCGCTAAACCTCTGGGAGAGGTACTTGCAGCGCTTGTAATCGTGGTCTATAATGGTGAGTCGCGGTTTTTCTTTTTTAATAAAAAAACGGGCAAGCCTGACAAAGGGACCCATGGTTTCCGCACTGCCTTTCAGCAGGTTTTCAACCACAATGGCCCCCACACCACCTCCTCCTATAACCACAATCCGTCCGATCTTTTTTTTCGGCTTGCCGTCCATTTCAAATATCCTATCAAACACCTCCTGAGTGGCAAGAAGGTAAAGATTATCGTTTTCCCTGATCAAAGTATCTCCCGAGGGTATAATAAAATCTTCATCACGGATAATTGCCACTACAAGAAAATCGTGCTGAAACTCCTGCCTGATCTGCCTGATGGATTTGTTAAGGAAATTCGAACCCGGCTTTATAATAATGTTTCTCATCTGCAGAAGACCTCGCTCAAATACCATAACATCACTGACTGCGCCGTGGCTAACGGCCCGTACTATGGCCTGTGCCGCTTCCACCTCCGGGTTTACTATATAATTTATCCCAAGATAGGGGTTTTGCATGATACGGCTTGTGGAGTAATAAATGTTTCGGACCTTGGCAATCTTGACAGGAACCGAAAATTCATTGAACACCAGTCCACAGGAAACCATATTAAGCTCGTCTGAGTCTGTAACGCTGATAAAAACATCAGCCTTTTCAGTCCCTGCTTTACGCAGGACTTCATGCCTGTTGCCCACATCGTTGATCACAAGACAATCCAGCTGATTAAATGCATATTTTGCTTTCTCCGGGTCTTTTTCGATGAGCACAACATCGTGGCCTTCATCAATAAGCAACCTGCTCAGTGCAAGGCCAATGTTTCCTGCCCCTACAATCACGATTTTAGAAGCTCTTCCAATCATTCGCTTCATGATGTTCAAAAATTACAGTTGCCTTCTGGTAATCAATGTTTCAAAACACCATACTACTAATGTATTCCCACAATAAAAAAACCCTTAAGCCGCGTCAATAGAATTATAGTTTCATCCAAACAAGCATATCCCCTCTCCCTCATTTCTACTACTACTATTTTATACTCTCTCTTATTATATTAACTTACAAGCTCAATTGATTATTTTTTTCATTGGCATTTCCCCATTTTTAATGTAAATTAATAGGCTAAAAGAGAGACTTGTGGTACCGCCGAAGTGAGTTCATACCCCTGGCACACTGTCATTGTGACAGGAGGTATGCAGCTTGGCTTTTAAAGCAGCTAAACGGGCTCCGGTTAAAAGTCCGGTTGTATGAAGGAGGGGGGTATGAAGAAGCGGGTTATGGAGACGATAAAGCGGAAGCTCGTTCACAGCATGAATGAAATTCTCGAGACAATTGACAGGGAAATGGATAATGAAGTCGCCCAGATAGAGAGTGACAGCGTCATCGGGGATATTGTCGATAAGGCAAATAGTATTCTTGAAATGCAGATATATGACAAGCTCACCGAGAAAGAACAGGAAAAATTGCAGGAAATAAGTGATGCCCTCAAACGGATAGAGGAAGGGGTATACGGTAAGTGCGTCGTTTGTGGAAAGCCGATCGAGGAGAAGCGGCTCCTTGCAATACCAGAGGCGAAGATGTGCATCGTCTGTAAGTCAGCTCAGGAAAAGAAGAAGCTGTAGGATGCACAATTGTTATTAATTGTAACGTTCCACAATAATTTTTAATGGAAGGGGTGTAATCCCCGTGGATGTAGAAGAGGAATTTCTCAGGCTCCTTGATGACGCCATCCAGTGGCTGAAAACCGGTTTCAGGGAGAGGGAGCCCGCAGTAATGGAGGCGGGGGATGGTGCGAAAAGGAGGTCGACTGGCGAAAAACTGCAAGTGGCAACTAAAGCTCCTGCTGTTCAAGCTCGTCCTGGAATTATCCCATCCGATAATGGCAGGGGTGGCATGGAGAAGAGAGCCGGTGATATGAAGGATACCCAGGTCATCCGGGGACGGATGAGGGAGGTCGAAGAGGAGATCTGGGCATGTAGTAAGTGTCGCCTTCATGCCGGAAGGCAAAAGGCAGTACCGGGTGAGGGGAAGATAGATGCCGATATAATGTTTATCGGAGAGGGGCCGGGCGTCCAGGAAGACCTTGAGGGCAGGCCCTTTGTCGGGAGGGCAGGACAGCTTCTGACGAGGATGCTTGCGGCTATTCAGCTCAGGCGAGAAGAGGTGTACATCACGAACATCGTGAAATGCAGGCCTCCTGAAAACAGGGTTCCTCTACCCGATGAGGTTGCAACCTGTTTTCCCTATCTTGAGAGGCAGATCGATGTGATAAGGCCGTTGCTAATTGTCTGCCTCGGCGGGCCCGCGATTCAGGCACTGATCAAAACAGGTCTTGGAATTACAAAGCTCAGGGGGTCCTTCCATCGCTACCGGGATATCCCTGTTCTTGCCACCTACCATCCAGCTGCGGTACTGCGCTTTCCCGACAGGTACAAGCGGGATGTGTGGAACGATCTCAAGCTTCTCAGGGATTTTTACAAAGATATAAAATCGATTGGTAACGGGCCATGAGGTTCAGATTGATGTGAATATGGTCTTGTCCCCCGGCATCTCAGAGATAAAGCCAGCAGCGGTAATCCATTTGCAGGTGCATAGAAACTCGAGGTCTTTGTGCATAGAACATGTTTGCCGATGTTGTTTTCAACAGGCCGATTCATCCCCTCACCTATGAAGTGCCCCCTGAGTGTTCAAGGCTCTTCCCTGGTATGAGGGTCAGGGTACCCCTGCGAAGCAAAAGCGCAATAGGCATCGTATACAGGCTCAAGAAGGAGTCGGGGCTTCCCGATGTGAAGCAGATCGAGGCGGTGCTCGACAGACAGCCTGTCCTGAATGAAGATCTCCTTGAAACAGCCGAATGGATTGCACATTACTACCTCTGCTCAACAGGCGAGGCCCTGTGGACGATCATCCCGAAAGGCATCAAGAAGAGGCAGGTCGATGTTAACCTCGAGGAGCTTTATGGGCCCAGCAGCATCGATCTTGATGGGGGAGCGGTCTCAGTTGAGGCGGAGGGTACGCCCGGGGCCGCAGGCGTTACGGCTGAAGAGGCGCGCACCGGAGATAAAAAAGCAGATATGCACCTCAGAAGTGGCGGAGGCATCATAAAAGATGGTGCTATTTCCCTTACAGGCGACCAGCAGGCGGTGTATCAGGCCCTCGGGAAGGCTCTGGGGTCGAGGAAGGGGGAGCATTTCCTCCTCCACGGGGTGACTGGAAGCGGCAAGACGGAGATATACCTCCGAATCATCCACGATGTTTTCACCCAGGGGAGAGGGGCGATACTCCTCGTTCCTGAGATATCCCTTACCCCTCAGACGGTGCGCTACTTCCTGCGGCGCGTCGGAGATGAGCTCGCGATCCTGCATTCCCGTCTCACCAGGGCAGAAAAGATCAATGAGTGGCACAGGATCCTTTCCGGGCAGAAGAGAATAGTTATCGGGGCAAGGTCTGCAATCTTTGCGCCTCTCAGGGATATCGGCATCATCATCATCGACGAAGAGCATGAAACAAGTTATAAGTCTGATGAAACGCCGAGGTACAATGCGAAGAGCGTTGCCTATCACAGGACGCAGAAGCATGGCTCGTTGCTCGTACTTGGAAGCGCAACGCCGTCGGTTGAATCCTACTACCTTGCGAAGCTTGGAAAGATTACCCTCCTCCACCTCCCGGACCGGGTTTTGAACCAGAAACTTCCCTTCACCCACATCGCCGACCTCAGGAAGGTGAAGAGAGACCGTTACATTTCAAAGTCCATGCTTGGTGCAATCGAGAAGCGGCTTAAGCTGAACGAACAGGTGATCCTCTTTCTGAACAGGAGGGGGTTTTCGCCGCATGTCTACTGTGAGAACTGTGGCTATGTTTTCAGGTGCAATAACTGCGATATTACTCTCACCTACCATAGACGGGAGAAGATGCTGAGCTGCCACTACTGCGGTTTCTCCCTGCCTCCGCCCGATACCTGCCCGGGCTGCAGGGACGAGCACATCTCCTTTGCGGGGTTCGGCACAGAAAAGATCGAGGGCATTATCAATGACCATTATCCTGGCGCCGTGATCGTGCGAATGGATACCGACACCGTGAAGAGGAGGATGGCCATTGCTGAGATTTTAGGGGCCTTTTCTAAAAAGCAGATCGATATCTTAATCGGGACCCAGATCGTTTCAAAGGGACTCCACTTCCCAAACGTGACGCTCGTCGGTGTTCTCAATGCCGACATCCCTCTCAATTTTCCTGATTTCAGGTCAGCGGAGAGAACCTTCAATCTCATCACCCAGGTTGCCGGAAGGGCAGGCCGTAGCGAAAAGGGAGGGGAGGTGATCATACAAACCTACAATCCGGTGCACTACGCAATTCAAACTGCGAAGAATCAGAACTACGAGGAGTTTTTCTCAAGGGAGATCAAGTACAGGCAGGCGCTCATCTATCCGCCTTTCTGCAGAATCGTGAGGCTCGTCTTCCGCGGTGTGCGGGAGGAGCCTCTTCTTGAGGCTGCGGAGCAAGCGGTTGCCTTCATAAAAGAGAAGACCGGCGATTACCTCTCCATTCTCGGGCCTTCTCTGTGCCCGCTATCGAGGATAAAGAGCAATTACCGGGTTCACGTCATCATAAAGCTTAACCGCATTTCACCGATTCTTCCTGTTTTAAAACAATTGCAGGGAGAAAAATCGATGAAAGGCCGTTTTTACCTGGAGATCGACATCGATCCCATCTCCATGCTGTAATCTCACCTGTACTGGAGCGCTGTATCATACATTGTAATGATGTTATCCGGCGGGTCATTCGCCTGAATGTTGTGCACAGATGCGAATACGAATCCACCGCCCGGCAAAAAGTCCTCGATTCTCTTCCCGACCTCCTTCTCCACGTCTTTCCTGCTACCCGTTGTTAAAACCTTCGGGTCGCATCCGCCTCCCCAGAAGGTTAGGTCTTTTCCAAACTCTCTCTTCAGCCTCGCGCTGTCCATTCCCTTTGCCTGTATTTGAACCGGATTAAGGATCTCAACCCCGATATCTATAAAATCTTTAATCACCTCGAACACAGCCCCACAGGAGTGAAAGTAGATATGGGCCTTCGTGATTCTTTTTATCGCATCTATTATAGCTTTTTCTCGATTTTTATAGTATTTCAAATACATGTCCCGGGAAAAAATGAGCCCCATAGTTGTGCCCAGATCGTCACCCACCTGTACGATGTCGATATAGTCTCCGATTTCTTTTAAAACAAAAGTGAAATACGCAGCTTCCCACTCCGATACCTTTGCCGCAAGATAATCTGCGATGTCCTGGTTTTCGACGAGGTCCATCAGGCATTCCGTCAATCCCCTCAAGAAGTAGGAGTGTTCATGGGTTCCTCCGATTGGATTAAACAGAATTAAAGCCTTGTCCGTTTCTCTTCTCAGCTTTTTTACTTTTTCCCTTAATCCTTTGACCCGGCCAGGGTCTTCGGGATCGGGCCATCTGTATTTTTTGATATCCCCAAGGTTTGCAGCCTTCTGGAGCGGAGAGCTGTATATGTCGAAGAAGTACCCATCTTTCGGTTTTCGAAGAACAATGCCCCACTCATTGGTAAAGAACTCGTCGTTTCCTTTCTGTTCGAACCTGGGCTCCCATCCGCTTCCGGGATTTGTGTATACGGGAACGGTGTCGGCGCCGAAGCGGTCGAGCAATCTCTGGTGGGGAAATACGATCATCTGAAACCAGTCCTGGATTACAGGACTGTCCGGCTCCCACCCGAGCGTATCCATCACTCTCCGGTATGCATTAAGATGAAGTGAGGTGTGAAGACCGCCAAAATCGATCGCGATTGGCCCCTCTTTATGATTGATTGCCTGAAGTACCCTCTTGCGTGAAGTCATGTTTTCTGCTCCTTTCATCTGTAGTGATGATCTAACTTAAATATGCAGCTCCAGGATGTCGCCGTCCTGAACGAGCTCGTTGCGTGATACCACGACCGGGGCATCACGACCCCGCCAGAGTCGGGCAAAGCGCAGCTTCTCAAAGAAATCTTTGTGAATGAGCGCGCAGATGTCGCTCACCGTCTGGCCTGAAAAAACCGTGTACGGACGACCCGTGTCGGCTTTTTCTCCAGGCACTTTGGTGTAGACCCTGACGATCTTCAGCCACTGAAACAGCATCCGTGGAATCTCAGCTACGTTTTTTCCCTCAGTGCAGGACACAGGGTATATATCGAGCCTTTCTCCAAGCATCTCACGGAGAAGCTCAAGCCGGTCGCCTGCATCCGGGACATCGATCTTATTGGCGATGACCCTGCACAAAACCTTGTCCCTATCATCGGATTCCTTCTCCCGCACGAACTGAACGTGCCTTATTGTAAAGACGTTGATGACCGCTTCAATATCGTCGAGGAGTGTGTCTATTGATAGATCGGCAACCAGAAGCACACCGTCGGTCCTTCTCACGACGCTGAGCAGGTGCCTCGGCATGTAATCGGCCGTTACCGGGGGGGTGTCCACCAGTTGAATCTGGATATCCTCATAGGAAATCATCCCGGGATGCATACGAGCGGTTGTGAACGGGTAGCTTCCAATCTCCGGATGTGCATTGGTAAGTAGCTTCAGTATGGATGATTTTCCACTGTTCGGTGGGCCGATGAGAATTACCTGCGCTGCGCCCTCGCGTGAGAAGTCCACGAATGAACCGTGCCTGATTTTTTTATCCGAAGCTTCGAGCTGTCTTCGCAGTGTCGACATGCGGCGCTTGAGATCGGCATAGAGATGGTCTGTGCCCTTATGCTTCGGCAGGAGTGCAATCATGTCCTCCAGACGCTCTATCTTCTCATCTGTAGTTTTCGCCGCTCTAAAGGCCTCTTCAGCCTTGCGGTATTCGGGTGGAACATTTGTCGGCATATACTAAAATTATACTCATCTCGCAAAAATAACAACTTCAGACTTATAGAACACTGCGTGATCGGTCATCACCTAAACCACTCGATTAATTTGGGTTGGGAAGTACTGTACGTATAAAGGTAAATCTATATAAATTAAAACAATCACAACAGAATCGGAAAGGCATAATCATGAACATATAATGTTATTGTAGATACATTATAATTAC
>CAZPCG010000031.1:0-1867 GCA_964584875.1 uncultured Spirochaetota bacterium | reverse complement strand
CTCTAAAAGCGCGTTACTAATACAAACACATTAAGTAAGAGAGCGTCTAAAAACTTTTTAGTTTTAACGCTTCTTATCATACCCCCTCATGCAAAAAGTGTCTGACAGGGTGCTAAAGTGAATCCGCACTGCTATAAAAACTATAAAATAGGAATGAACAAAGGCCCTGATGCTCACTCTCTTTGATTACCACATGACACGGAGAGTCCGACTACCCTTTTATTGAATTCTCCGTCAATAGCTGTGCTTCTCCGCCCTTTTTTACCCATTCAGCGCAATCAGAAGCCCTCGAACACCGACTAAGGACAGACTTCTCCTCAGATTGTAAATGAAACACATGAAACTGAACTCGCTCCTCACCTTCTCAAGCCCACAGAGCAGAAAATGATCATACCCAAAACCGCGCTTGAGCGTACCAAACGGGTGCTCGCAGAGCTCCTTTCGCTCATTGATCTTCTTACGGTAGTAGGGCGTGTTCATTTTCTCACGGAAGGCTTCCATAAGCCAATGGTTCTCGGTGATCGTAATAGTACGCCCCTGCGCGTTTCGGGTGCACTTCCCACGCTGTGCGCAATCACCACAACACTCGCCCCTGTACAGTTTCGCACGCCTACCGCCAACCGTTGTCACCGTCAGAAGCGGCAGGGATTTGCCCTCAGGGCACCTGAACTCCTCCTTCTCCTTGTCGTAGCAGAATGCCTCAACACGGTATTCCTTTTGCGGCACACTCGTTTCAGGCTGCGGTTTCGGCGAATCCTTCGGCGAAGACACCACAAGCTCAAACTCTTCGCTGTCCTCGTACTTCAACACCGCCTCTTCACTGTGATACCCACAGTCCATCTCCACGCTCGTCTTCGTTTCAACCTCCATCTCGCTCTTCAGCTCGCTCACCGCCGTAAGCATCGGCTCCATCTGGTGTTTGTCGTTTGCCTCGTTGGTTACATCGGCGGCAACAATCAGCTTATGCTCCGCATCAACCGCCGTCTGCACATTATACCCAGGACGTATCTTCCCCTTATCGTTCATCAGCCGCGCATCCTCATCGGTCGCAAATACAATCTCCAGATTCGAATCTTCCGCAAACCGCTGTTGTACTCCCACAACCACATCACGCTTTCGCCGAAGCTGTTCAACGCGCTTTGCTACCTTCCCCCGATCAAGTTCCAGCGTCTCTTCCTGCACATCGTTCTCATCCAGTTCCTTAAGGTACTCATCAATCTTCTCGTCTATCTTATGGGCCACATCCTCAATCGTGTTCCTCCGAAATACGTTGGAGACATTGTTTTGTGCCCGCACCTTCGTGCCGTCAATGCCAACAGTCTCCAGCTTCAAGAGATTCAGTTTCCTGCAGAAGCTCAGAAACTCCCGAAACAGTGCACGCATCGCTTTGTGATTGATGCGGCGAAACTCCGCAATCGTGTGAAAGTCGGGGTGAAGGTCGCCCGTCAGCCATATCAGTTCAATGTTGCGCTCGCACTCCCGCTCAAGCCTGCGACTCGTGCGTATCCGCTGCAGGTACCCATACATGTAGAGCTTTATCATCATCCGCGGATCAAACGGTGGCCGCCCCGTTGCGTTGTCGACCACGCAGAACCCCAGTTTCTCCAGATCAAGCCCATCAACGTACATATCAATAAATCGTACTGGATTATCTGCCCCTACCATCTCGTCAATGCACTGCGAGTACAAGTGGATTTGATTCCGCGGGGTGCTTTCGACGTATTTCATTGTCGCCTCTTTACAATTGTGTAGAATTGTTGTGCAGAGTATACCGTCGTTCGGATTGAAAGTAAATTCGCTTTATGCTACAATAGGGTTTTTAGACAATCTCGTAGAAACTTTGCTGTAAATTAAGACGTTTCTTGAT
>CAZPCG010000030.1:0-11787 GCA_964584875.1 uncultured Spirochaetota bacterium | reverse complement strand
ACCCACAGAGACCATACGCCAGACCCTCAAATGAGGGATGAGATGGTCCGGTCTCCATGGCGACATGGAGAGTCAGACGGAAACGTTCTGACCTTCCTATGAAATACGAAAAACGTAGGAAGTAACAATAACGAACGGTCCTAAGGTAGCGAAATTCCTTGTCGGGTAAGTTCCGACCTGCACGAATGGTGTAACGATCTGGGCGCTGTCTCAGCAAGGGACTCGGTGAAATTGGAGTATCGGTGAAGATACCGATTACCTGTGGCAAGACGGAAAGACCCCGTGAACCTTTACTGTAGCCTGATACTGGAGTTCGGTGTGATATGTGTAGGATAGGTGGGAGACTTTGAAGCGGGAACGCAAGTTCTCGTGGAGTCGTCCTTGAAATACCACCCTTATTATATTGAATTTCTAACTGTTTGCCGTGATCCGGAAACAGGACAGTGTTAGGCGGGCAGTTTGACTGGGGCGGTCGCCTCCTAAAATGTAACGGGGGCGTACGAAGGTTCCCTCAGCACGGTCGGAAATCGTGCGTAGAGCGCAAAGGCATAAGGGAGCTTAACTGCGAGACTGACCAGTCGAGCAGGTGCGAAAGCAGGTCTTAGTGATCCGGCGGTTGTGTGTGGAAGCGCCGTCGCTCAACGGACAAAAGGTACTCCGGGGATAACAGGCTTATCTCCCCCAAGAGTTCACATCGACGGGGAGGTTTGGCACCTCGATGTCGGCTCATCGCATCCTGGGGCTGAAGCAGGTCCCAAGGGTTTGGCTGTTCGCCAATTAAAGCGGTACGCGAGCTGGGTTCAGAACGTCGTGAGACAGTTCGGTCCCTATCTGCCATAGGCGCTGGATATTTGAGGGGAGCTGCTCCTAGTACGAGAGGACCGGAGTGGACGTACCTCTAGTGTACCAGTTGTCCCGCCAGGGGCACCGCTGGGTAGCTATGTACGGAAGGGATAACCGCTGAAAGCATCTAAGCGGGAAGCCCACCCCAAGATTAGATATCCCTTCCTCTGCGAGAGGACTTAAGGTCCCTTGAAGACTACGAGGTTGATAGGCTGGAGGTGTAAGCGCAGCAATGTGTTCAGCCGACCAGTACTAATAGACCGTGAGGCTTGACCATATTATTATAGCTTTCTTCTCATATCCCTATTAAAGCTGCTTCCATGTTTTATTCTTACCAATGTGGCTGATAAGCGATTCATCCATTCAACTGAGGCCGGGCAGCAACCTGCGCAGCCTGTGGTGAGAGGGAAGGCGGCAAAGGGCTCTCAGGTGTTATCTTCTGATACAGAAACTAAAACCTGGTGACCATAGCGGGGAGGAAACACCCGTTTCCATACCGAACACGGAAGTAAAGCTCCCCGGCGCCGATGGTACTGCACGGGTAACCGTGTGGGAGAGTAGGTCGTTGCCAGGTTTTTTTATTTTTTTCTTCGTTTGAACATGGTTTTATTTTATTTGATTTTTTATCTCAGTTATGATAGAATAGGGAAAAATTCGAAAGGAGGTACACGATGAAAAAACTGATTATTTTGATGGGGATTCTGCTTCTTATGGCAGTACAGGTGGTCACGGCGCAGGAGATAGACCCGAACAGGCTCGATCTGTCGCAGGCAAAGGTCACCATCGCAGGTCCAGACGAGGCTTACATCCGCTCAATCTGGTATGAGGGACAAGAGCTCTCGGTAAAGTTCAAGTACGATGGGGCCACGGGAGCCGTGGTATACGGACCCTACTACGCCGAAGATAAATACCTACAGGATTACATTGACATGGGTTATGTCGATCTGGAGGTGGTGGGGAGAGATAGAATCCAGATTTCCAACGTCCGGATAAGCGAAGAGCTTGCCTATTCTGGTATAATTCAGTGGGTAGGGGGGCCCGATCTGGAGCTGGTATCCTACTGGGAGGATGTCCCGCCTAAAACGAATGAAGAGTGGATTGATGAGCTCAACGGGGAAGTTTATGTGCTCAATGAAAAGCTCAGAGAGCAAAATAAACAGATCGCTGGATTGAAAGAGGAGCAGAATAAAGAGATTGCATTTCTGAAAGATAAGCATAGTACAGAGATCGCATCTCTAAACAGAGAGATCAGAGAGCTCAGGGCTAAAGCGGCAGCAGCAGTGGGGGTTCCAGAAAAGCCTGCCCTGCCTGAACGAATCGTCTATTCTGGATTCAGGGGGGGAAAAGCGTTCTTAGGAGACTGGAAAGTTTCACCTGCGGCTGTCAGGCAGGTTGACCCGAATCAGATGTACGCTAAGTACTCCTTCTCCCTGACACAGAGTGAACCAGTGACACTGTTTGGATTTACCGCCAGGGCAACTGATGTTGATAGGATCGGCTATGGGCTGCATTTCTTCGCCTCAGGTGAAAAGACGGGGAGCGGCTATGGCTTTGGAAGTTCATTTCTAGTATGGTTGACCAAAGACACAACATTTTACAAGTCGGACAAAATCTATGTGCAGTTGTACAGCTCGTCCGATGATGTTAAAATGGTTCAGGTGGCAAGCGTGAGTATTCCCGAGAGAATAGATTCCTCGCTCAACACCGAAGTGCTGTACAACAGGTCCGAAAGCACGATAAGTGTTTACGTGAATGGGGAGAAGAGGATCGATTATAAAGTCCAGTTGCCTCTGCGTCGGGGAGACTCTTTAGTGCTCCGCACCCTGGGTGCCACGGTGGACTTCAGCGACCTCTACGTGAAGGTTTATTAACCGGATCGATCGTTGAGTGGGATGTGTGTCACAAGTCCGTCATAGGTGCGCTCCGGAAGGTGAAATTTTTATCTTGACAGAACCCTCTTTTTTTGTTAAATAGGAGTTGTCATGAGAGGGGATATAGCATTCAACTCCGTTTCGTACAGCTACTGGTGGTACAGGTAGGGCCACCAGGGCTATGTCTTTGAGATAGAGCCGCAGGTGGCATAGACACCGTGCGGCTTTTTTATTTCCGCTGAGAAAGGCCGCTATATAAAAGCGGCCTTTTTAAATGTCACAAGCGACCAGAAGATGGCAGTCTAGTTATTGCGTCCAATTTATTGCAGCCGGGGAATAGAAAATGAAAAAGTTGTTAGATGAAACAAGAGCTGATGTTTATCCCGATCCAGGGGGGCATTTCGGAATGTATGGCGGGCGGTATGTTCCAGAAACGGTAATTCCTGCCCTTGAGGAGCTTGAGGAGTGCTACCTCTCCCTGAAGGAGGACCCGGCCTTTCAGGGGGAATTGCAAAGCCTCCTCAGAGACTACGCTGGAAGGCCGACACCCCTGTACCGTGCAAGGCGTTTGGGCGGGGAGCTCGGCGGTGTGAAGCTTTATTTAAAGCGGGAAGACCTGAACCACACGGGAGCCCATAAGATAAACAACACCCTCGGGCAGATTCTCCTGGCAAAGAAGATGGGTAAAAGGAGAATTGTCGCCGAAACTGGAGCTGGCCAGCACGGTGTTGCGACTGCCACAGTGGCGGCTCTCTTCGGCTTCTCCTGCGTGATCTACATGGGCGAAGAAGACATGAAACGTCAGGCGCTTAACGTTTTCCGAATGGAACTTCTCGGGGCGGAGGTAAAAGGTGTCCATGCGGGAAGCAGAACCCTCAAAGAGGCTGTCTCAGAGGCGATCAGGGACTGGACAACGAATGTGGATAGCACCTACTACGTGCTGGGCTCAGCGGTCGGCCCTCACCCCTATCCCATAATCGTCAGGGATTTTCAGGCGGTGATTGGGAATGAGACGAAGGAGCAGATACTCTCGATCGAGGGGAGGCTGCCGGATGCTCTTGTGGCCTGCGTGGGAGGAGGGTCGAATGCGATAGGTCTTTTCCATCCATTTATCCATGATCGGGACGTGGAACTGATCGGAGTGGAGGCAGGGGGTCTCGGGAAAGCAAAAAATGCGGCAACCCTGTGCCTCGGATCTCCAGGTGTTCTCCACGGGTCGCTTTCGTACCTCCTGCAGACCGAGAACGGGCAGGTGGCTGAAACCCACTCCATTGCCGCAGGGCTCGATTACCCTGGTGTGGGGCCGGAGCATGCATGGCTGAAGGACAGGGGAAGGGCAAGCTACCATTCTGTGAGCGATGAGGAGGCAGTTGAAGCGTTTATGACCCTTTCCCAGACTGAGGGGATAATCCCTGCCCTGGAGTGTGCTCATGCACTTGCCTGGGTAATGAAGAATGCGGGAAGGTTCAGCAGTGATGAAGTGGTAGTTGTCAACCTTTCGGGGAGAGGGGACAAGGATGTTGAGCAGATCGAAAAGGTGATGAAGGGGCTCTCATAGATGAATGAACTTGAGAGAAGGCTGAGGAGGTACAGGGAAGAGGGAAGGGTGATTCCCATAGCGTATGTGATGTCCGGGGACCCGGACCCGGAAACCACGATTGAAATTATACGGGGCTTGAGTGAAGGGGGGGCGTGTGCAGTGGAGCTCGGCATTCCCTTCACCGATCCCATCGGGGATGGGCCTGTGATACAGGAAGCGGGGAGAAGGGCCCTCATGTCAGGAACCACGGTGAAGACCGTGATGGAGATTGCCCGGTGCGTGAGTAAGTGCGCCGACACAGGCATCGTCACCATGACCTATTTCAACCCGGTATTCAGGTACGGAATTGGGAACTTTTTCAGGGATGCGCGCATGAATGGAATCTCCGCAAGCATTATCCCGGACCTGCCATTCGATGAGGGAGAGGCGGTGCTTGAAGAAAGCTCCAGGCAAGACGTGGCGCTTGTTCAGCTCGTGTCAGAGATGACCTCCCCTGAGAGGATCGATGCAATCGTGAGGGTGGCGAGGGGATTCATCTACCTTTTATCAAAGCCGGGTACAACCGGTGGAACCCTGAAGCTCTCAGAGAGGTTCAAGCAAGCCTGCCGTACAGTGCGCAGCAGGACCGACCTCCCTGTCTGTATTGGGTTCGGGGTGAGAAAAAAGGAAGATGTTGCCCTGATAAAAGGTCATGCCGATGGCTTCATCGTAGGAACGGCACTCATCAGGGAAGTGGAAAAGGGTAAAACAGCGGAGGAGAAGCGCAAGAGGGCGCGCCGCTTCATGCAGGCACTGCTGGAGTAGGGTTGTTTGGTAGAGCGGCTGTTTCAAGGCCGTATACAATAACAGTACACTGTAACTGGTGTGCAAAACTTTCATTAAATCATGGGGGGAGGTGATTTTCAATGAGAAAGCTTTTCTGTTTCATGCTTGTGCTCGTTTTTCTGGGCAGCTTTGTAGTTGCTTTTGGTGAAACCAGGAGGATTGCGATCCTCACACCCTACCTTGCATCCGTGACAACGAATGAGATGATTCAATCCATCAAAAAGTACGCGACGAACGAAGGGTGGAAGGTAACGGTAATCGACACGAAGGGTGATTTCAACGCCCTCGCCAACCGTTTCGAGGATGTCATTGCGACTAAGGTCGATGCAATCGTGATGGGCATGGGTGATCCCAACCAGATCAAGACTCAGATAGCGAAGGCAAAGGCGGCAGGCATACCGGTGTTCGGCGGAGATGCCGGGTACATCCCGGACATGATGCTGAATATTACTTCAAACAACTACGTGCTCTCCGCCCAGATAACATCCTACCTTTTCGACAGGATGGACCAGCAGGGGAAGATTGTGAAGTTTTACCACTCTGCTCACCCTGGCGTGAGGAAGAGGGAGGTGGTATTTGACGCGATGCTCGCCCACAATAAAGGTATTGAGCTCCTTGCCGACCATTTTGTCAAGGTGCCGGGCCCGATCGAGGATGCACGTAAGGCTATGGAGTCGATACTCCTTGCTCACCCCCGGAAGGGGTCAATCACCGCAGTCTGGGCAGCATGGGACGAACCCGCTATCGGTGCTGCCCAGGCGATAAAGGCTGCGGGGAGAGAGGGGGAGATTATTGTGACCGGCATCGACGGTAACTCGCAGGCCCTTGCGATGATCAAGAACGAGGGAATAATCATTGGAACCGTGAAGCAGGATTTCGACGGTATTGCAAAGATGCTCGTGGAGCAGATCAAACTGTACTTCAACGGTAAGAGGGACTTTGACCACATCCTGTACGCACCGAGTTACCTGGTAACCCACTCCAATGTGGATGAGTTTATCAAGTGATTATGTGATCCGCCGCGAGGAGGGTGGAGCGTATGGGCAAACGCTCTTCACCATTACTTGAGATGAGAGCCATCTCGAAATCCTACCCGGGGGTGAAAGCGCTCGACAGCGTCGACATGGACCTTCACAGGGGGGAGGTTCTGGCGCTCGTAGGGGAAAATGGAGCAGGAAAAACGACCCTCATAAAGATCCTTGGAGGAGTCGTGCAGAAGGATAATGGGGCAATCCTTGTAAATGGAAACCCCGAGGAGATAGAATCCCCAAGACACGCACGACACCTGGGGTTCTCCTTCATTCACCAGGAGCTTGAGCTTGTCCCCAGTTTCAACACCATTGAGAACCTCTATCTCGGTCTGCCCTATCCGAAGAGAGGTGTGTTTATCGACTGGTCTGGGATGAGGGAAACCACCGATGTCATCATGAGGAGGTTCGGGTTTGATTTTAATATCAGGACGCCTGTAAAAAACCTGAAGACCTCCTGCAAATGGATGGCTTCGATCATGAGAGCCTTTATCATCGATTCCCGGCTGATCGTCTTTGACGAGCCCACCGTGGCCCTTGAGGAGCAGTACATCAAGAAGCTCTTTGATGCCATACGGACATTCAAAGAGGATGGTAAGGGGATCGTTTACATATCCCACAGGCTCGATGAGGTTTTTGAGGTTGCCGACAGGATCCTCGTGCTCAGGAATGGTAAAAACATGGTGAGCCTCAAAAAGGATGAAACAAACAGGGAAGAGCTGATAGAGTGCATGACCGGCAGAAAGATCGTAAACCTGTTTCCCGAAAGAAGGTACAGCGAGGAGATTGAGGAAAGAGGGTCCTGCCTGCTGTCGCTTGAGAAGGTCAGCAGGAAGGGGATGTATGAAGATGTGACGTTTAAGATCAGGAAAGGGGAGATTGTCGGGTTGTTCGGGCTTGCCGGATCAGGGATAACCGAGCTTGCCCTGGGGATCTTTGGCGTTTTTCCCTTCATGAGCGGGGATGTCAGGGTTTTGGGCCGGCCGGTAAGCATAAGGAAGCCCATCGATTCGATCAACAGGGGGATCGTACTGATCCCCGACGACAGGCTCAGGAAGGGCCTTGTTCTCTCGATGTCTGTTAAGGAGAATATAACCCTGCCTGTGTTGAGGGATATTACAACGCTTTCATTCGTAAGAAGGAAGAGGGAAAGGGCCATAGCGGGGGGGATCGTTCAAAACCTCCGCATTGCGACACCTGGCATCCACCAGAGGGTAAGAAACCTCAGCGGGGGTAACAAGCAGAAGGTTTCGCTTGGAAAATGGCTTACGGCGGAGAATGAGCTCTTCGTCTTCAATGAGCCGACAGCAGGCATCGATGTGGGCGCCAGGAGCGAAATCTACAGGATCATCGAGCGTATTGCACAGAAGGGCAGGGGTATATTAATTGTTTCTTTCAACCTTCCCGAGATTATCGGGCTTGCAGATCGAATCATTGTCATGAGGGAGGGGAGGGTAGTCGGTGAAGTCAGAAAGAGAGATGCCGATGAAAAGAAGATACTCCGCCTGGCATACGGCGTTGCACAGCTGGACGAGGGGCGGTGAGGTGAAATGAGCGCTCTTTTCAGAAAGTATGGTACGCTCCTGGGGTTGATCCTCATTTTCGCAGGTTTTTCAGCTACCAGACCCCAGGTGTTTCCGACGCCGAGGAACCTGATCAACATCATCCAGCAGATATCCCTCCTTGCGATAATAGGCACCGGTGCCACCGTCGTAATGGTGATAACCGAGTTTGACCTGTCAATAGCCGCCATGGCGAGTTTTGGCGGTGTGTTCGCAGCCCAGCTCATGGTCAGGGGTGCACCGGTGGAGACGGCGGTAGCCCTGGTTTTGTCCCTGAGCTTCCTGCTCGGGCTTTTCAACGGAGTTCTCGTCGCAAAGCTGAAGATAAAGTCCTTCATCGCCACCCTTGCGACTATGACGATGATAACCGGCATTACCTTCTGGTATTCTGAGGGCACGATCATCTTCTCGGGAATACCCGAGCGGTTCCTCGTGCTGGGGCAGAAGAGCCTTGGCCCGTTCCCTGTTCCAATCTTCATCATGGTCGGAGTGCTTACCGTCTTCCATGTCCTCCTGACCCAGACGGTGTTCGGAAGAAACCTCTACGCGATAGGGGGGAACTCCGAGGCCTCTCTCTACTCCGGTGTGAGGGTGGCAGCAAACAAGATCTTCGCTTTCGGTTTCAGCGGTGTCCTGGGGTCGGCAACGGGGATAATACTCGCCTCCCGCCTCGGGTCTGCCCATCCAACCGCAGGTGGCGGTTTTCTGCTAACCTCCTATGCTGCCGTTTTTTTAGGAATGACGGTGTTTGAAGAAGGTGAGCCAAACATCGTAGGAACCTTCATCGGTGTGCTCATAATCGGGACGCTTGCCAACGGTCTCACCATACTCAATGTTCAATCCTATTTCCAGGACATGCTCACAGGGGCCATTATCATACTCGCATTGCTCTTCAAGGGGGTGGCAAGGGAGTAAGCGATGGGTGGAAGACACTTCATTCTTGCAGGTGATGCGGGGACGCATTCGATCAAGGCGGCGCTCTTCGGTTCGAACCTGGAGATGATCGCACACTCCTCCTGCAGGCTCAATACCGGGGTTCATCCAGGCATTCCCGGATCTGTGGTGCAGGACCCCGGGGAGTGGGTGGGGGGATTTGCAGGCTGTGTCGATTCCCTGTACCGGAAGGCCCCGGACCTCTTTTCCGATATCGAGGCTTTGGCGCTAACAGGTCAGATGGAGGACCTCATACCCCTCGATGGCGAGGGCAGGCCTCTTTGCGAAGCCCTGCTATATTCGGATTCAAGGGCAGGCGAGGAGGCGCAGATCATCATGGAGCAGTTCGGTATGGAGGGGCTCTTCGGGATAACGGGGAACGAATTCAACCTCCTCAACTCCTGCGCAAAGCTTTTCTGGCTCAAGCGAAAGATGCCCGAAATCTTCTTTAAGACCCGCCGGTTCCTCTTTGGCTCCAAAGACTACCTCAACTTTATGCTGACGGGCGCCAGTTTCACCGACTATACAACCGCCTCCACCACCGGCCTTTTGAGCGTTGATGAGAAGGGTTGGGATGGGGTGCTGATTGGATACCTCGGCCTCCCCGGCACATCGCTTCCGGTGGTTGACTCATCGACCCGGATTATCGGGGAGGTGAACACTGAGTGGACCGACACCCTCCATTTGAAAAGAGGTACTCCCGTTCTCAACGGGATGGGAGATGCTGCAGCAGCCACCGCGGGAGCAGGGGTTCATCAGGAAGGGGAGGTATACATCTATGGTGGAACTACTGGATGGGTTGCAAGCATAGGCTCTAGCAGGAGGGCAGCACCGGTGTACAACCTTCTCAACCATGACGGGTCTCTCTACATCAATGTTTCCCCGGTTCTCAACGCTGGCAATGCGATAGATTGGGGGATCAACACCTTTTATTATGGGAAGAAGGGCGGCGGTATCAGCTATGATGAAGTCGATGCGGTGGTTGAAAGTACCACACCATGCGTCAACCTGCTTTTCCTGCCCTATCTGAACGGGGAGAGGAGCCCCTTCCACGATGAATGTGCAAGGGGAATGCTTTTTGGGCTTTCCCTTGACACAAAAAGCGAAGATATCCTGCGGTCTATTTTTGAGGGGGTTGCCTTTTCACTTCACCATAACCTTGTCACCCTCCAGGAGGATTATGGGGATGTTGATGAACCGGCCGTTCCACTGACAGGAGGTCTCTCCCGGCTTAACTCCTTCTGCTCCATACTTGCCTGTATATCTGGAAAGAGAATTGAGCGTTTGAGAGAGAGCTCCAGTGGTCCCCTTTTCGGGACCGCACTTGTGGCATGCCAATCCCTTGGTCTCATCGAGGACAAATCGATCCGCAGGAAAGTGGAGAGGGAGTTTGGTCCAGAGAAGGGTAAGTCAGAGCTCTACAAGCAACGCTTCGAGGTCTATAAATCCCTCTACCCCCTCCTGGCAGAGCAGTACCGAAAGCTCAGCGTTGTATCATCCGGCAGCCATTTTGGGGGATAATCCTTGCCCTGCGCCGGGATGGGCATTAAGCTTTTTTCCCTACGGACTTTAAGAAATCCTGCAGTTTCATGATCTCAAAAAATAGGGAGCTTCTGTTTTTCAGATTGATTTGAAGAATAGGCTTCATGAGAATCTTGAGAAGTGGGGAGAGTGGCCTCGTCTCCTCACCGCTGATGTATCCGGCCATGCAGTTGAAAGCACTGTTGCGTGAGACGACCTTCGTTTCTACAATGTCCTTTACATTGAGATTGAATTCTGTTTTTTCATACTTCTGCTTTCTTCCCATCAGTTTAACGAGCCAGTTCTCTTTTTCAAAGTCTTCGAAGTAGATCTTCTTATCAATGATGTACATGAGACCGCCGTAGGAAGGGCTTCGCCTGGAGGACATCCCCAGGTAGGTGGCAAAGGTAAAGAAGCTTACCTTGCCGCCTTTCTCCTTCTCCTTTTCTGCCCAAAACTTTCTTGCTTCTTCGCTGTAGTCCTGCATCGTAATATCCCTTTCCTACCCGCCTGCCACCTTTTCAACTTCGCACTTTTTCAGATGGGATAGAATCAATTAGAGTATAGTACGGCCGGGTCGATGTTGTCAACTTTCGCTTTTGTTTTCAGATTCAGTGGTGATATATTTTCAATATGGAGGGGGCTTATGAAGCATACCATATCATGCCTTGCGTACAACAGGCCCGGGGTGCTTGCGAAGATCGCTAATTCCTTTGCACGTGAGAACATCAACATTTACTCGCTGGCAGCGGGGGAAGTTGAGGAGGAAGATAAGTCGAGAATGACCATTGTTGTTGATGCAGATAGGGATACGATCAGAAAAGCTGAAGATCATCTGCTGAGGATCGATGAGGTTATCAAGCTGCATGATTTCCAGGCGGATGAGCTCATTGACATGGAGCTTTTGCTGATAAAGGTGAGAATAAAGCCACACAGCATCCCCCAGATCCTCCAGATAGCTGAGCTCTTCAACGCCCAGGTGATAGCGGTGTCCGATTCAGCCATGGTTCTTTCACTTGCCTCTGGGGAGAAGCGGATCAACGGTCTTGTGAGAATGCTCAAGCCGATTGGCATTATCGAGATGTCACGCTCGGGTGAGATCGCTGTCACTTCGCCGGAATGGGAGGAGTAGGTGGAGGAACTGCACAACTGGGACGGTGATCTATACGATATGCAGGCCGTTCTCAACAGGTGCAGGGAGCTCGGCCCTGCAAGGATGGTGGTAGCGCGCCCCTACGACGAGGCGACCCTCGAGGCGGTCTCCATAGCTGCGGATGAAGGGGTCGTCATGCCTGTTCTTGTCGGACAGACTGAGATAATCAGGGAGCAGGTGGAAAAGCTCGGTTTGAGAGATGATGGTTTCACCTATGTGGATGAAGAGGAGGGGATGATTCTTGAGAGAGCAGCTGCACTCATCCACAGTGGAGAAGCGGATTTCATCATGAAGGGCATGGTCGGTACTGGCGATTTCATTCATGTGCTCCTCGACCCGCGGTGGAAGATCCGCACCGAGAAGCTCCTGTCACACGTTGGCATGCATGAGGTGCCTGAAACAAAGCGGATATTCCTCATGTCGGACGGGGCCATAAACATACTCCCCAACTTCTCACGAAAAATCCACATTGTAAGAAATGCAGTTGAGGTGGCCAGAAGGCTTGGGATAT
>CAZPCG010000029.1:0-11791 GCA_964584875.1 uncultured Spirochaetota bacterium | reverse complement strand
TCTGGGATTGTGAACTCGCCATAGTGGAATATCGAGGCTGCCAAAACGGCCGAGGCTCCTCCAGCAACAACCGCATCGTAAAGATGAGAGAGCTCCCCGCACCCCCCGGATGCTATTACCGGTATGTTTACCCTCGAGGTAATCTCCCTTAACATCTCAAGGTCGTAGCCATCCTTCGTCCCGTCCCTGTCCATGCTTGTAACGAGGAGTTCCCCGGCTCCGAGCTCCTCGGCCCTTATACACCACTCAATTGCATCAATGCCGGTCTTCTCCCTCCCGCCTTTTACGTACACCCTGAACCCTTCCTTCTCTCTCTTCACATCAACTGCCACAACGATGCACTGCGACCCGTAGTGCAGGGCACCCTCATGTATAAGCCGGGGGTTCTGTACGGCTGCGGTATTTATCGAGACCTTGTCGGCACCCGCCTTCAGTATCTTCCGCATATCCTCAACACTGCGAATCCCACCGCCCACGGTAAAGGGAATGAATATCTCATCCGATACCTTCTCGACTACCTCGATCAGTATGTCGCGCCTGTCAGAGGTCGCCGTAATGTCGAGGAACACGAGCTCGTCGGCTCCCTCCCTGTCGTACTTCCTCGCCCACTCAACGGGGTCGCCTGCATCCTTGATCCGGACAAAGTTGATCCCCTTCACCACCCTCCCCCCGGTTATGTCAAGGCAGGGGATGATCCTTTTCTTCAGCATACATACTTCCTTGTTACAAGTTATAAGAGAGTTAACGTTAGATTTATCCTCAAATCGCAGGTACTGGGCCACCTACCTTAAAAATAACGCTGGTGCACATAGAAAGATATCTTTTTATGTTTAATACACAAGGCATCCGACACTTTTCATTCTCCCTGAAGAAGCTTGCAGGCCTCCCGTACAGAAAGCCTCCCTTCGTACAGAGCCTTTCCCGAAATGACCCCCACGACCCCAACCTCTTCCAGGGGCTTGAGCGCCCTGATATCCTCGATCCTCGCCACGCCCCCTGAAGCGATAATGGGCAGAGCTACCCCAAGTGCCATTTCCCTGATCGCTTCGATATTCGGTCCGGTGAGCATGCCGTCTCTGGCAATATCAGTGTAAACTATGAGCGAGAACCCCATCCTCTTTACCCTGCGGCCCAGCTCGACCGCCTCTACATCTCCCCCCTCGGTCCACCCGGAGAGGTGCACGACCCCTTCCCTCGCATCGATGCCTGCGGCAAGTCTCTCCCCGAACTCCAGAACGAGGTCCCTTGCTAGTTCCCCGTTCTTCACGATGATTGTCCCGAGGACGACCCTGTCCACGCCCATATCCAGGAGTTCTCTCACCCCTTCCCTGTCTCTTACACCTCCCCCAACCTCGACCGCTGCGCAGGCTACCCCCACAATCCTCGCGATAACCTTTCTGTTGTGCTTCCCCTCACCCTTAGCCGCATCGAGATCTACGACGTGGAGCCAGCGAGCACCCTGCTCCACGAAGGAGCGTGCCACGCCGACTGGATCTGCGGCATACTCCGTTTTTTTTGCGTAATCGCCCCGGGAAAGCCTCACGCACTTTCCATCTATAAGATCAATCGCAGGGATAAAGAGCATTGTGAACCCTTTTTTTTAAGAATTCAATTTGCTTACAATCCCGGTTAATCTTCGTTCTTCTTTCTAAAAAACCGTATATTTCACAGACAAGCTACAGGTCAAAGTCCCAGCGAAGGTGCCGCAGCACGCCCTGGGCAATGTTGGTGAGGTGATCGCCTATCTTTTCGATATTGTCGACAAAATCATTGAAAACGATCCCGGCTAGCAAATTGTACCTCTCTTCATTTACCTTCCGTATATGGTTTTCCTTCAGGAGGATTTGCATCTCATTGAGCCGGGCCTCTTGTTCCAGGGCTGCACGGGCGAAGTCATTGTTATTGTTACTCAGAGCCTTCTTCGTGTTTTCGAACATCGAAAAAATGAGTTCAACGATCTTCCCCAGTTCTCCAATTTCCTCTTCCCCAAAGGGGAGCTTCTGGCTCAGCTTTCTCTGGGCAAGCTCCGCTATGTTCATCGCATGATCGCCGACCCGCTCCACGTCGTTTATCGAGTGCAGCAGAACCGGAATCGTTTCCGCTTCATCCTTTTCGAGCTGCCTCTGGGACAGCTCGACGAGGTACTGGGTAATCTCCTTCTGCAGATTATCAACCACATCCTCCTTACGCTTCACCTCCTCCAGTATCGCCTGATTGTTATCAAAAAACCCCATGAGGGCGTCCTGGAGAGCATCCCGGGCGCAGTCCATCATCCTGATGATCTCCCGCGCCGACTGGGCGAGCGCTATCGGCGGGTTGCCGAGGAGGTGCTTCTCAAGGTAGATGGGCATCATATCAAGAGCGCCCGGCTTCACACGGGTTAGCTTGACCGTCAACCGCTCCAGAACATTGATAAGAGGAAGAAATACAAAAAAAGAGTTTATGATATTGAAGGTGCTGTGGGAGAGGGCTATATGGAGCATGATGTTGTTCTTCGTCACAGGGCCTGGAACCAGCATCTCTATGAAGTTTGCATAGAGCCCGGTGTACACCGGTATGCTCATGTAGCATACTCCCAGGACATTCAGGAGAGTGTGGGCCATTGCCGTTCGCTTTGCCGCCGCACTGGTCCCTATCGCCGCAAGCTGTGCTGTGATCGTCGTCCCGATGTTGTCCCCCAGGATTACGGGAATGCATGTTCTGAAATCGATGAGCCCCGAAAAGGCCATTATCTGCAGCAGCGCGATCGTTGCCGAGGAGCTCTGGAGGAGCATGGTCATGAAAATTCCCAGTAGAATCCCGAGGATGGGGTAGGTCCCGAAGGTCAGCAGGCTATTTTTAAGCATCTCGCTCTCCTGAAGGGGAGAGAATGCATCCTTTATGAAACTCAGTCCAGTAAAGAGAAGCCCGAACCCGAGGATGAAGTTTCCCCACATCCTCATTCCATGGGTTTTCCCGAACAGGGTTAGAAGAAAGCCGATACCGATTGCCGGTAGGGCATAGTTCGTGATCTTGAAAAGGGCAAAGAAGGAGACGAGCCAGGCAGTGAGAGTTGTACCGATGTTTGCCCCGAGGACTATCGAGATGGCCTGCTTGAGGGTGAGAAGGCCTGCATTGACAAACCCCACCGTCATTACCGTCGTTACAGAAGAGCTCTGTACGAGCATGGTGGTAAGGGCCCCGACGAACAGACCTATAATGGGATGCTTTGTCAGGATATCAAGGGTGTTCCTCAAACGGTTCCCTGCAACCTTCTTCAGGCTATCGGACACCATCCGCATGCCAAGGAAAAAGAGTCCGAGCCCACCGATCAGGTTGAAGGCGATCTGCTGTGTCACTGAGCTCCCTCCTTTCTCGCAACCGGTCTAATATAAATGCATTAAATCATCTTCCATAGTCATTGCGAGCGACCAACGGGAGCGTGGCAATCTCGCTTCATAAACTTTAGATTGCTTCGTCGGTCGTAGCGACCTCCTCGCAATGACACTTTACTTAATACGTTTGTATTAAACGCGATAAGTAAGATATCAGCCCCTTTCGGTAATAGATGCGAAGTTTCTCAGAAGCTGAAGGCCGTATTTCTGGCTCTTCTCTGGGTGGAACTGGGTGCCGAAAATGACGCCGCTCTGAACCGCGGCCGCAAATCTGCCGTAGTGGTCACTTTCTCCAACGATACTTCCTTGATCCTCCGGCTCTGCGTAGTAGGAATGAACGAAGTAAAAATCTGCTCTGTCGGAAATTTCCCGAAAAAGTAGGCTTGACTGCTTCTGAACGACTTCGTTCCAGCCCATGTGGGGGACGGGACGGTCCATGGGAAATCGCACAACATGACCCCTTAAGAGGTCAAGACCCCGCGTATGAGAGTGCTCGGTGCTGTCGCTGAATAAAAGCTGCATCCCGAGGCAGATGCCTGCAAGCGGCTTTCCGGCTGCGGTATGCTCACGGATGGCCTGATCCAGCCCCTTCTTTCTCAGAATTTCCATGGCCTTTGGAAAGGCACCCACACCGGGCAGAACGAGGGAGGATGCCTTTCGCACATCTTCCGGGTCTACTGTCACCTTCACACCGAAGCCCTGCGTTATAAACCCGCGCGTTATTGATTTTATGTTGCTGATCCCAAGGTCGATGATAGTAATCACTAACCATCCCTCTGTCCAGGCATGGATTCTCTCAGGCAATTAATCAACCGCCTGCTCCATGGAGCAGACCGCATCATCAGTCAGGAAGGGAAGCGGCCACTATCATGGTACGGTTTAAAGGACACCTTTGGTGGAAGGCACCTCATCCTCGGGATAGAGAACCTCGGTTGCTTCCGCAAGGGCTACCCCAAAACCCTTAAAAGCTGCCTCGACAATGTGGTGAGCGTTGGCGCCCCGGATGCAGTCGACGTGGAGGGTAATACCGGCGGTATGTACGAAAGCCCTGAAAAATTCCTCGACGAGCTTGGCATTGAAGTGAACGATGAGCGGGTCTTTCATCTCGACATGGTAGCTCAAGTATGGTCTGCCTGACACATCCACACACACCCTCAGAAGCGCCTCATCCATGGGAATGTAGGAAGCTGAATACCTCCGTATTCCCCTCTTCTCACCAATGGCGTTTTTGAACGCCTGCCCCAGCGTGATGCCCACATCCTCTATAAGGTGGTGGAAATCCACCTCTATGTCCCCTTCGGCGTGAAGCTCAAGGTTAAACCGGGCATGTTTTGTGAAAAGCTCAAGAAGGTGGTTGAAGAAGGGAATTCCAGTATTGACCGTGTAGTTTCCTCCCCCGTCGAGGTTGAGGGTTGCTTCTATCTCCGTTTCCCTTGTTTTTCGTGCCACGTTCCCCGTCCTCTCCCCGTTCATTGCTCATTCCTCATCTTTCCTGAATTCGATCGAGTCTGCGTGGGAGAAGAGCCCCTCCGAAGCAGCGATCACCGAAGCATGGCCACCGAGCGCCCTGGACCCCTTCCTTGAGATCTCGATCACACTGCTGAATTTCATAAAGCTCAAAAGATTCAGCGACGAAAAGAACCTGGCGGTTCCCCCCGTCGGGAGCACATGGCTCGGACCTGCAATGTAGTCGCCGAAGGCCTCTGCGGAGTACTTCCCGACAAAAACCGCCCCGGCATTCTTTATTTTCGGCAGAAATGCCTCAGGATCATCGGTGTGAATTTCAAGGTGCTCGGGGGCTATCTCATTAGCCGCCTGGACAGCGCACTCCACATCACGCACTACGTATATCCTTCCATTTGCAGATATCGAGCGCTCAATAATATCCCTCCTCCTGCTGGAGGATGCAAGCTCGATCACCCATTCACGTACGTGCTCGGCGTTCTTGCGGGAAGTGGTCACGCAGTATGCCCTCGCATCTTCATCATGCTCGGCCTGAGCCAGGATGTCCGCAGCTGTTAACCTGGGGTTGACCGATCCATCGGCAATCACGCAGACCTCGCTCGGTCCTGCGACCATGTCTATATCCACAAAGCCGTACAACTCCTTCTTTGCAAAGCTCACGTACGCATTCCCGGGGCCTACGATCTTATCGACCCTCCTGATGGAGCCTGTGCCGATCGCAAGGGCAGCTATTGCCTGCACACCCCCGACCCTGTAAACCTCGCTCACCCGACCGGTCTTGCGAAGCGCAGCGCAGAAGGCCGAGGGTTTCTTGAATGAAGATGGCGGAGATGCAACAACGATCTCCCTCACCCCCGCAAGCATAGCCGGAACCACGGTCATGATGAGCGTCGAGGGGTATGACGCCTTGCCCCCCGGAACGTATACCCCTACCCTCTCAAGGGGAATGCACCTCTGCCCGATTCTGTTTCCGAGGGCATCAAAGAACTCCCAGTCTTTAGGGGGGTTACACTCATGAAACTCCTTCACCCTGCTGATCGATACATCCAGGGCCCTTGAGAGTGCTTCATCGACCCCATCTGAGGCTTCTGCGACCTCCTGTTCGGATACCCTCAGCTCATCCAGGCGAAGGGTCACTCCATCGAAAAGCTTCGTGTACTCAAGCAGCGCTTCGTCGCCACGTTCCTCCACTTCCTGGATGATCGCTCTCACTTCACCCCTGATTTTTTCCGAGAAAGACACCCTCTCCCGGTTAAAGAAATTCTTAATCCCCTCCTGATCAAGCCCTGAGAGGTCCTCTATCGTGATATCCATTCCTTTCAATAGTCCCTGACCTGTCGTACTTATTGGAGATGCAGCCGGAAAGTGTGGGGCGGCCTGATAAGTTCCCTGAATTGAGTGTATACCACTATCGATAAACTCGATTAATGTACCTGCCGCAAATTCTATTGTCAAGACAAAAATATTTCTCTATATATTTAAGGTTTCCGATGTTCTCACCATGCCGATCCTGAAAGGAAACGCAGAGGGCATTCCCACATGAAAGAAATATTGGTTGGCATCTCAGCAGGCAGCGATGTACCGGAAAGCGTCATTGAGGCTGCAGATTTCATAGAGCTGAAGAAGATAACGGGCCAGGATGCATCCAGAATCAGGAACCTCACCTCCAAGCCCATTTACTTCCACCTTCAGTACTCATCGAGCAACCGTTACCTGCTCCCATCCGTTGATGACTTCGAGCAATGTCTCGATGATTTCTCCACCGCTTATGAACTGGTAAAACCGCAGATCATATCCTTTCACTTCGGGCTGGCATCACGGCAAGTATCGATTGACCCCTCCACCTTCATGGCCGTGGCAGAAGGAGGGCTTCTATCAAGAGAAGAAATCGTAAGCATGATAGAAAAGAACCTCAAGACAATTAAATCGGCGTTTCCGCAAAGCCTTCTCCTGCTGGAACACCTGGAGTTCATCCCCGATGCGCTCTCGAAGGGAGCCTACCGGTATATCCAGGAGGCGGATTTTTTCTCCGGGCACACCCTGAGATGGAACCGCATGGGGTTGCTTGACGGGATAGTTCTTGACATTGCCCACGCTATCATTACTGCATGGAACCACCCCTGCTACAACGGGCTGTCACGGTCTTTATCTGCAAACTCCGTAACCCAAAGCCTCCGGGGCACGCAAAACCGTGCGGATGCCCGTCAAAAAATCACGTGCAGCGACAAGCCCGCCACCGGTGAATCATACCTCGAGGTGCTGGCAAACAGGGACACCTCACAACTGCCGGAGTACTATCGGACGTACATCGCACAACTGCCTCTTGAGCTCATCAGGGAGATTCACGTCTCTGGAGCAGGCATATTGCCCTCAGGAGTTTTTGTTGACATGCACAAAGAATTGAGCGATACTGAAATAAAAGCGCTAGAAACTCTTTTTGAGCTCATGCATGGTAGTAAGAGTGATCCGCTGCCGGTGACACTTGAATTTACCAGGAGCATGGATAGAACTCCCCTCATCCTCAGAAAGCTGAGAGATTACTGCACCGGCAGGCTGATATAATAATAAAAAAACAAAAAGGGACTGCCTATGTTTAATAAGGTGCTGATTGCAAACAGGGGAGTTATTGCCGAACGCATCCACAAAACCCTGAAACAGCATGGCATCAAGTCCGTCGCCGTTTACACTCCCGGCGATGAACGATCACTCCATGTCAGGGAGAGTGACGAGTGCATATGCATCCGTGCCTACAATGAAATTCCGGAGATCATGTCGGTTGCAAAGGAGTTCAAAGTCGATGCCATTCATCCCGGTGTCGGTTTCCTTTCGGAGATTCTCGATTTTGCAAAGGTTGTGAACCATTCCTGTATCTTCATTGGACCGAACATATCTCTCTTTTCCAAGATGGGGAACAAGGTAAAGGCGCGCAGGATCGCCGAGAAGGCAGGGCTCCCCACGACACCAGGCTCAAACAGACCCCTGAAAACTGAAAAGGAGGTAACAACCGTCAGCAATTCAATCGGATACCCCATCATCATCAAAGCGGCTGAAGGGGGTGGAGGTATGGGCCTGGAGCGAGTTCACCATGAGGAGGAGCTTCTCTACACCTTCTCAGCGGTAAGAGCACAGGCTAAGACCCTCTTCGGAAGCGACGAGGTGTTCATCGAAAAGCTCATTCACCCCAACAGGCACATCGAGGTGCAGATGCTCGGTGATAATGAGGGAAATGTCGTTCATCTCGGCGAACGTGACTGCTCTATACAGAGGCGGCATCAGAAACTCATCGAATTCTCACCGGCGGATATATCAGATGACCTGCGGCAGGCCATCACCGAGGCCGCAGTAACACTGGCAAAAGCCGTTGGGTACACAAATGCAGGAACTGTGGAGTTCCTCGTAGACGATAAGGAGAACTTCTACTTCATGGAGATGAACACGCGAATACAGGTTGAACACCGGGTTACCGAGATGGCCTGGCGTAAAGACCTCATCTACGAGCAGCTCAGGATCGCTGCCGGGGAGCCGCTCGGTTACACCCAGGATGATCTGAGGAGTTACGGTTTTGCCCTGGAGTGCAGGATCAATGCCGAGGACCCCAACAAAAACTTTGAAGCCTGCCCGGGGGTCATCGAGAGGTTTATCCCACCCGATGGGAAGAACATCATTGTCGATACTTTCATCCCGGTCATCGATTCAAAAAAAGATTCCTACCAGATTTCAACTGTATACGATTCACTGCTTGCAAACGTTATCGTGTGGGGAAAGGACAAGAAATCTGCTGTCGCATTGATGGAAAAAACACTGCGGGAGTTCTTTGTTGAGGGAAGGGGGATAATAACCACGATACCCTTCCATCTTGAAAAGATAAAGGAACTGTGAAGGCCGCAGCACCAGGGGGGAAAAACAATGGGAAAGAAGATACGCATCAGGTTTGGCGAAAGGGAGGTGACGGCAACCTTGAACGAAAGCAGGTCTGCTGAGCTCTTCTATGAAACCCTCCCTGCGAAACTATCCATGACCCGCTGGGGAGATGAATACTACGGCAACTGCGGTGTAGCGGTCGAGCAGGAGAAAGAGGCCCGCACCGACATGGAAATCGGCGAACTCGCCCTCTGGCCCGATGGGAGTGCCCTCTGTATATTCTTCGGACCAACACCCGTGAGCACCGGTGAAAAGCCGAAGGCGATATCCCCTGTAAACCCGATCGGACGCATTGAAGGGACAGTGGATTTTCTCAAAAAGCTACCCTCGGCAATAGATATTGAGGTCGAATCAGTGTGAGGTGGATGAAAATCATTTCTCACAGTAAAAAAGGCTCCCATCGTAAACCTCGATAATACGATCACCGGTCAATAGAATAAGCGCTCCTGTTTCCCTGTGTATTCCTTGCACAACCCCCAGGTAATCACCTGAGGCAGTCACAACCTTCACTTTCTGGTTTACTATTCCCGATTCTGCTTCCCACTCTTCCAGCACAACCTCGATACCCTCCGTCCTCAACGCTGTAAGGAGATTTAAAAGCTCCACCACTATGAGTACTGTGAAAGTGTCCCTGTCAATTTCACATCCCGTTTCAAGGTAATAAGAGGTCGCCACTTCTCTGAGCAATGGGGGAAGACAGCGGTTATTGAGGTTCACTCCAATCCCCATAACTGTCCTGCCGCCCCTCTCCTCTGTAAGAATGCCTGAAACCTTCTTTTCATTACGCCAGAGAACATCGTTCACCCATTTGAGCTTCACCTGATCCGTATGGTGTCGAAAAGCCCTGTACACTGCGAAAGCTGCGGCCATGCTGTAGGGTATTCGGAAATCAAACCGTATAAGGATGAATGAAAAGTGTACCGAGCCAGCACCTGCATGCCACTGCCGGTCAAACCTTCCCCTGCCCCGGATCTGTGACTCCGCAAGGATAAAGGTTCTGTCGGGCACCATAGAGTCTGGCATGTCGAAGGCAACATCCATCGTCGATTCTACTTTGTCAAAGCAGTACACAGCACCGATATCACAAGACTGCTCCCCCAGAAGCTGTTTAAACCTTTCTTCCTTTTCAATTAATCTTTTCATAAAAACTACGACGCCGGTACAGCATTTACCTGAAGGGTCTTGGCAGTATCCCAAGGAGTTTTTCTCCCTCATGGCACTGCTGGCCGTTAATGAAGTATATCTTCGCTATTTTTCCCCTCTCGCCTTCGTAGATGACCTCGCGTCTCTTCTTCATGACCATTGCAATGGCAATGACAGAGCCCTTTTGCACGATATCGCCTACACACACAAGCGGCGGCATGCCTGGGTTGGAGGTGAGGTAGTACTGGGCACCCTGCGGTGCAAGCACGAAGATGTAATCCCGCTCCTCCTCAAGGACCTGCACTTCATCGGGAGTAAGCTTGTGCTCGGCATCAAGCACATGGGTGTAATAGCCGCAGAATGAGTCTTCTATTCCGTTGTTGATCTTACTTACAACGCCATTGATTTCCGAAAGCCTCCTTTTGATGAGGCCGAGCCTCGTTATGGTGTAGAGAAGATCCCCCTCCTCAATTTCCTGGCCCTCTTTCACCTTGATTGAAACTACACCGGTATGGCTCGTGTAGTATCTCGTTACTCTGTAGTATCCATCATCCCTTTTATCGATTTTGTGCGCAATCGCCATGCTGTCTCTTTATCCTCCACCCGGATTTCACCATCCGGGGGACCCTACACCCTCCCCTTCATCTTCTTCAGGTCGAGCAGTTTCGATATTGTACTTTTGAGATCCCTCCGCCTGACGACCATGTCTAATCCACCCCTCCCAAGCACCATATCCGAGTACTGGTAATTTTTTGGCTTCTTCTGCTTAACAGTCTGTTCGATGACATGTATGCCAGCAAATCCGATCTGGGCATTTGGCTCTGCGATGGTAAAATCGCCAAGACTCGCGTAACTTGCGAGCACCCCCGCCATGGTTGGATCGGTGGCAACGGAGACGTAGTATCCTCCGGCCTTCTTGAAGCGAGATATGGCGATGCTCGTCTTCACCATCTGCATCAGCGCCAGAATGCCCTCCTCGATGCGGGCTCCACCCGACTGATGGATGGCAATGATGGGCTTTTTTTCACGGAGAGCCCTTTTCACCGCCCTGCAAAACTTCTCTCCCTCGGCGCTCCCCAGGGTACCTGCCCTGAACCTGACATCGGTGCATATGAGGACCACATGGTGTCCGTTGATGAGGGCATAGCCGGTGATCATTGCACATTTTCTTTCTGACATCTCCCTCGCTTTTTTGAGCTTTTCATCGAACCCCTCAAAGCCGAGTGGGTTCACAGACTCGATTCCTTCATTGAACTCTCTGAAGCTACCCGGGTCGGCGATGAGCTCTATGTAATTGTCGATGATCTGTCTGAAGTGGTATCCGCAGTTCGGGCAGGTTCCGCTATACTCCTCAAACAGAGTGGGGACCCAGATGTCCTGACATCCAAGTATTTCCGTATTGGGACATTCGACCCACCTGTCCTCATAGGAAAGCACCTTCGGCTGCTCTGAAGCCTGCAGGAGCAGAACAGTCTCCTTCGGCTTGACCTTCATCTTGATGATTGCATCCATGCTCTTCCTGAAGGGAAGGAAAAGGGGGTGTATCAATTTGATCCTGTATAGCTCACCCATCATGTGCTTGAACTTGTCGGAGAAGCTCGTTTTATATACGCCGCATTTTTTATACCTCTTGTACCGCTGTCTGAGGAGAATCGAAACCTGATGGGGTTTGATCCTCCATACCCCTTCGATCTTTGAGTGCGGGACAAAGAAAGGAGAAACGCTTGCCTTCACCGAGTTCAGTCCCTCAATAATCGCATCCCTTACCACCGGGAAAAAATCCTTATCACACTTACGAACCCCTATCCTGGGTTCTTTTATTATCTTATGGACGACTCCGAGTCTTGCGGCATCCTCTGCGGTAATGTGAAGGTTCTTTGCAGCCCTGT
>CAZPCG010000028.1:0-11809 GCA_964584875.1 uncultured Spirochaetota bacterium | reverse complement strand
TTCTTTGCCTGCTCAAGACCCTTATCAGGCGATTCATCGCTTCGTTTGGCTTCGATCAGGGCAATAGCCACTGGTTGGGTGCTGATGTTTACCCGCACACGCAGGAGGTAATCTGTCCTACCTCGTTTTCGTCGCCGTGGCTTGCCATCAACGATGTCGATTCCGCGCTCTGTTTCTTCACGGCGAATAAGGTCTTCAGTCCAGCCAAGCTGATGAAGAACGGGGTCAATGAGCTTTGCCCTGGTGTCCGCTTCACTAAAGTCCATAGAAGACCTCTTATTAACTTTTTAAGGGAAAGGTATCAAAATCGGAGCAGCAGAAATTTTTCAGATGAATTTGAATGGATTTTTTAAGTCTCTCTTTTACCTCAGCAGCGTTCAGCACCCATCATCAGCCTTCGCTGCTCTATAAAGATGCTGAGGATCACGGATCCCACAAGGACAACGCCGAAGATGGTGAACGTCCATGCGTAGGCTATCCTCATCACCACCAGCCCATTCTCTATAATGGAGATGATCAGAGCTCCCCAGAACACACCGGCTATGCTTCCAATACCTCCCGTGAGAGCCGTCCCCCCAACCACGGAAGCGGCAATTGCCTTCAGCTCCCATCCATCCCCGGCTCGGGAGGTAAACACCCCCACACGGGCAATCTGCATCACAGCGACAAAGCTGCACATGAGCCCAACAACGGCAAAGCTCAGCATCTTCACCCTGTCCGTGTGTATTCCCATAGCCTTTGCCGCAAGGGGATTATCCCCAGTTGTATAGATCCAGTTTCCGAATTTGTGGTAGTGAACGAGAAATCCAAGCACCAGAGAGATGCCAACAAACCACACAAACTGGACGGGAACAACCTTTGCCAGGTTGCTTGTAAATACCGCATTGAAGAGGGGAAACTCGGTGGTCTCGAGGGGCTTCTGCAGCCCTTCTGACCAGAAGAGCGTTACACCTCTCCAGAACAACATCGCACCCAGGGTCGTTATGAATGATGGGATACGTGCTCTGACGGTGATGAAGCCGTGGAGCAGGCCAATCAAAACACCAACACCGAGGGTAAGAATCGTCGCCAGGAGTATGTGCGTTCCTGCGTTGACGAGCTTGAGTAAAACGAAAGAACAGAATACCAGAATGGAACCGACCGATAGATCAAATTCACCCGCTATCATGAGCATTCCCACGGCAATAGCGATTATGTTGAACTCAGCACCGTAGGCGAGGAACACCTCGAGATTCTCCCTGCTTATAAACCTGTGGCCTGATGAGAAGAGCGCGAACACAGTACCGAGAAGAAGGAAGATGATGAACACGCTGAGAGACCTCATCCGGATAAAGACCTGAAAAACACCACCCTTCCTCCGCACCTCAATCCGGGCTGATGGGAGCGGTGCACCCGCCTTACCGGTGTCACCCTCTTCTTTATCCCTGTTTCCTTTCATCGAATGTACTTACCTCTCCCGCAATTGCTCAATAGGCGAACTTCGAGTTTTCATTATGAACGGAATAGACTTATAAATTTTTCATGAATCTCTTATAATCCATGTCCATAACATTCGAAGTTCGCAGGCACTGCCAGGTTTATGATTACATTTGCTGTTCTATTTTTCTTGAAACTCGACATTAGCTCCAATATCCTGGGGCTTTACATATTACAAATGTTGTCATTGCGAGCGAAGCAATCTCAAATATTTAGATTGCTTCGTCGCCTTCGGCTCCTCGCAATGACCACAGGATATTGAATAATTTACCTCTCCCTGGTTCTCTTCAACTTGTCACCTGTTCCCGTCTGCCGATGGTGATCAGTTCGATGAGATGGTCGATTGATGTCTCCTCTTTCCTCAGATCAGCCAGCCCCTCACCGTGGGAAAGTATGACAAACCTGTCGGCAATGTTGTAGGCATGGAAGATGTTATGAGTTATGAATACGACTGATATCCCCTCCTCCTTTAAATGCTTCATAAACTCCATCACCTGCTGGGACTCCTTAACCGAAAGCGCCATGGTGGGCTCATCAAGGATGACGAGCTTTGCCTTGAAGTACAAAACCCTGGCAATTGCAACCCCCTGCCTCTGACCTCCGGAGAGGGCTTCCACCGCTGCATCCGTATCTCTGATCCTCAAGCCGAGTTTGGAGATCGTATCCATGCTATCCTCGTACATCTTCTTTCTGTTCATGAAGCCGAGAAACCTCGATGGTTCCCTGCCCATGAACACGTTTCTGGCAATTGATACATGGGGTGCCAGAGCCTGCTCCTGGTATACTGTTTCGATTCCGAGCCTCTTTGCATCCTTCGGATTATGGATGTAAACCCTGTTTCCTTCAAAATGTATTTCACCCCTGTCTGCAAGGTGAAAGCCCGAGAGTATCTTTATCAGCGTCGATTTACCGGCGCCATTGTCACCAACAAGGCCTACGATTTCGTTCTGCTTCACCTCGAAGTTAACCCCTCTGAGAGCACAGACCTTCCCGAACCATTTGTGAATATCGATCATCCTCACAAGGGGAACCTCGCCTCTGCGTTCCACCCTGGCGTTAGCTTTTTCTGAAGTGTTTCCAGAAGGTTCCATCTTCCTCACCTCTCTGAATGAGTCTATCACCCCGGCTTTCACTCTGAGCGCCAACCGGGAACCGGTTTTACTCGATTTTGAACCGGTTGTAACCTGCCGCCTTGCGGCACGCATTATCCTCTCAGGCTGAACCTCTCAATGTATACATGGAGTATGGCAAATAGTATGATACCAACGCCGATAAAGGCATTGATTCCGAAAACCGGCGCTCCCATGAGAATCAGGCCGTTTTCCAGAATCTGGATCGTCAGGGTGCCGAGAAATATCCCCGGAATGCTGCCGATGCCCCCCATGAGCGATGTTCCCCCGACAACCGACGATGCTATCGCCTTGAGCTCAAACCCTATCCCCTGCGTGGCGGCGAAAGATTGGAGCCTGAGCGCCTGCATCATGCTCATAACGCTGCACAGCGCACCGACAATCATATAGCAAAGGGTCTTCACAACTCCCGTGCGTATTCCCATCGCCCTGGCTGCGACTGGATTATCACCTGTAACATATATCCAGTTACCGAAGGTATGAAAATGTACTATGATACCGAGCACCACGCTGAACCCGACAAACCAGAGCGCTTGAGCGGGAAGGACTTTTCCTATCTTCCCGATGAACATGTTCTCGAGCCATGAACCGGGTTCAAGGTATGCTCGAATCCCTATGGGCATCATACGACAGCTCACATAGAGTACACCCCTCCAGAACATCATTGTGCCGAGCGTGGCGATGAAGGATGGTATCCTTGCCTTGACGACGAGAAGACCATTGAGCAGGCCCATGGTGATACCGATGAGAATCGTTAGCACCAGGAGAACACCCAGGGGGAAACCCCACTCAAGCATCTTCACGAATACAAAGGAGCTCATTGGAATGATTGAACCGACCGAAAGATCAAACTCACCGCTTATCATCAGGGTGCCTGCACCAAGCGCAATGATACCCAGATCAGGCGTGAGCTTTCCAAGAGCGCCCAGGTTTTCAGTTTTAACGAAGATGTGCGCCGGGGTGAAAATAATAAAAACCAGCAGAAGAACTATGAAGACAACAAGTGTATAGGATACCGTGGATGAGAAAAATCTGCTCAGGAACATCCTCATTGGCTTCACAGCTTCATCCATCCTCTGGATAAATAACGCTTCTCCCCGCTCTTTTTTCACCATTGCAACGATGTGCACCTTACGGCATGATAATACGGGGCTGAATCTTGAGCTCCCACCCAAAACTCAGCCCCTCCCTCGATAATGGAAGACTTACTTAACTGAATTCTCCCCTTGGTGTATCCCGCTACCGTATCTTCATCGGCGAAAACTTCTCGATGAGAGCGATGTTGGTCTTGTCGACGAGGTATCCACCGGTGTCGATGTTCGGTGCAAAACCATACTTCTTCATGAGGTAGAGCGTGTAGATAGCGTAGTAGCCCTGCAGGTACTGCTGCTGATCGATCGAGGCTTCAACAAATCCTGCCTTGAGGCCTTCCAGTGTTCCTGGGGCTGTATCAAACCCGCCGGCGATGATCTCTCCAGGTTTCTTTCCGGCATTTCTCAGGGATGAGGTCAGCCTGTCGGTGCATATTCCGCCCAGCCCGAAGATGAACTTCGTGTCTGGATTTGCAATGAGGTACGAGGTTATCCTCGACTCGACGGTTGTCATCTCAAGGCCCCCCGCATCGATGATGTCCATCTTCGTCATGATCCCGAACTCTCTCATGGCATCCTGAATACCCTGGGACCTCACGACACCGTAGTTTGCACCCGGCACCTCCACCGCTGCGGCAACCTTTGCACCTCTCAGGGCCCACCCCTTCTTCTGGCCGGTATCAAAGAGCCTTCTTGCAATGACATACCCGGCCCTCCTCTCACTCTGCCCGATGTAGGCCAGCCTCACATTTCCTGCTGCACCCTCGCTGTCGTCGTTGTTCATTCCGATGACATTGATGCCCTTAGCAATGGCGTCGGCAACGAGCTTATCGTAGGCCTTGTCGTCATTGATGACAAGGGCGATTCCATCGGGCCTCATCGCTACAGCCTCCTGGAACCTCTTCTGCATCGCAGCAACATCGCCCCCAACCAGGTCGATGTCAGCCTTGCAGCCCAGCTCCGCTACCGCATCGAGCATCCCCTTCTGCACCACAGCCCAGAAGGGGTCATCGCCGCCGTGGGTGACCAAACGAAAGTACATACCCTTTGCCGGCTGTGCCATCAGCATGCCTGGCAGCAGCAGAGAGAAGCAGAAGATCATGATAAATACAAACAGTTTGATGGATAATTTTTCCCGCCTCATCTTACTTCTCCTTTCATAAAAAGTTTGATTTCTTCCTGAAAAAACAGTGTAACCAAATCTCTTTTTATACCCTCTTGCCCTTTTTGTCAAGAAGAAATGGAATGATATACATAGGTATCACATGAAAATATACGGAGAATCATGCTCCGGCTATGGGACCAGCGGCCATACCTCATCAACAATCAGTGAAGCAGGGTCATGGGAGAAGGTGAAACAGCCCAGCCGTTCTCTTATCTCCTCGTCTCTGCCGTTAGCAAGTATATCCACTACCTTCTCCGTAATATCAGAGGTTTTGATAACGCCGAAAAGTTCAGGCACAACCTCACGATTCATGTACATGTTTGGAAGTGATGCGTAGGGAAAACGGGAGATGTACCGGTAAACGGCCTTTCTCAGTATTCGCTTACCGAACCAGGGTACCCATTTCAGTGCCCCAAATGGACCCTCTACGGGGATGAGCTCTGGTTTGTTGAGTGGCGCAACAACAAGAGAAGGTATACCCCTGTAGGCAAGCTGTATCGTGTTTGTGCCGGGAAGGGTAACGGCAAAGTCAACCGCCCTCCCCCAGTGCTCGAGCCCTCCGTCAAGTATCATAACCTCCTTTTCTCTGCCAAACGCCACGGAAAAAAGCCCCGTCCTCTCCTTTTCCTCCCTCAGTATGCCAGACAGGCTTTCCGCTTCCTGTATCCGCCCGCCCATTGCAAGAGCATCCTCCATGAGATCTGAGGAAACGTAGGGGGACTTGAGAAAGAACACCCTGAGGTTTTGCAGGTTCTCGGTGACATCGTCGATCACCTTCAGGAACACCGGCACCATGTACCGCACCTCAAAGGCCCTGCTCCCCGGCATGAAGATCACCATCTTTTCATGCTCTGATACCCCGAGCTCATCCCTGGCCACTTTCCTCTCCTTCAGGAACTTCAGAGAGCTGTATACGAGATCGCCGCAGATCGAAATCCTGTTCCCCGGGATACCGCGCTTCAGAAACTTGTTCCTCACATATTCGTTCCGGACAAATATCCGTTCGTAGTGCTTTTCCCAGCCGGTGTTGTTCGTATAGGCGTAGAGGAGGTGCTTCCCCCTTATTCGTTTTCTAAAAAGAACAGGGTGCATCAGGTCGCCGCCCAGGGAAAAGATTACACCGTTCCTCTGAAAGGAGTGTTTCCTCCTTCCAAATCCCGTGATGAGCATTGTGGTGTATTCCCTGGGCCCTATCACTTTTTCGATTCCCTCGAAGCCGCCGGCAACCACCCTCTCCGCCCCTGAGGCGAACTGGCAGGGATGGACAATGAGGATGACCCGGTAGCGGCTGTGCAGATAAGGCCTCCTGCAAACAGCCTCGACGATGGGCAATACCCAGGTGGAAATCTCCCCGGGACCGTTGGAGAATATGATCATGTCTTCCTGCTTCGCCATAGCCTGCCGCTCAATACTCCTTCTTACCTTCATCTATACCGTCAAAGTACCCCTTGTATCTGATTATCAGAAGGAACACCCTCTTCATAACGGTTATCCTCTCCCTCGATAAAAACCAGTTTTTCCACCCGAGCATACGAAACAAAAACTTCAAAATCCTGCTGTTGACCAGGGTGAATCTCCTGACCCACCTGAGGGGATGGGATGTGTAGAAATAGACGGCGCTCTGCCCTCTTTCTTTCTCTTTCTCATAGACCTCTCGGGGGATGAGCAACTGCATGGGAGGGTCGTAGTGGTATCCCAGTATCCTCTTTTTGACGGATCGAAGGCCGTTCTCCTGGAGGTGTATTCCGAGATCGAAATCCTCCCACCCGTAAACCCTGTACCGCTCATCGAAAAGCCCTGCCTCTACAAGCGGTCTCTTCAAAACAGATGCATTACCCGTCGAGAGAAACGCTCTGTTGATGTCCCCGGGCTTCCATCTCGCTGAAAAGGGATTGTTGAGGTCCCGGGTGTGGATTACCCTCCCCATCACAACCAGTCCATCGTCACGGCTGTGAGCAGAGCTGTGCTTCCTGATGAATTCAGGTTCAACGAATATATCGTCATCTGCAAAGATGATGAGGGGATATACAGAAAAACCTATCCCTATGTTTCTCGCTGCAGAACGGCCCGACTTTTTTATCCTCACGTACCGGACAAAAACCGCTCCATCCGGACCTGGCGACTCCCCCCGGGCATAACAACCGAGCCACCCGGTTTTTACCTGCATGACCAAGCTTCGGTATCTGTTCAGAATGGCATTTCGAGGTAACGGCACGGCATCATCGAGACCTGAGAAGAGAAGCTCTGTGCCATCGCTGGATCCGTCATCAACTACGACAAGCTCAAAGGAGTCTTCGAGCCCCTTCTGGCCTTCGTAGCTGTGCAGTACCCTTGCAAGAAGCTCCTTGCGGTTATGGGTCGGAATGACAACCGATGCTTGCACGGTGCCTGATACCTCATGCGGCCCCTGGCCCTTCAACATCTGGATAAGCGCCCGGCTTTGTAAAAAACGAACGAATCGACTGGACGATGTAGTCCTGCTCCCGACGGGTCAGCTCAGGGAAAACCGGTAACGAGAGAATGCGTCTGCTTGCCCGCTCGGAAACGGGAAGGTCCCCCTGACGGTGGCCAAGATAGGCAAAGACAGGCTGAAGGTGGAGAGGTACCGGGTAATATATCGCTGTTGGAATCCCCCGTTCCCTGAGAAAGCCTGCAAGCTCGTCCCTCCTCTCCGTCAGGATGCAGTACTGGTTGAAAACGTGCCTGTACCCGTCCTTCGTTTCAGGAACGGATACAAACTTCCTGAGCCCTTCGGTGTAGACGCGGGCATGCTCAGCACGCAGGGCAATCCACCCTTCGAGATGCCCGAGCTTTGCCCTCAAAACCGCAGCCTGAATCGCATCCAGCCTCCCGTTCATGCCTATGATAGAATGGTGGTATCTCCGATCGGAACCATGCTCCTTGATAATCCTCACCCTTGAGGCAATGCCCTCATCATTGGTGAGCACAATCCCTCCATCGCCAAAAGCGCCAAGATTCTTGGAGGGAAAGAAGGAGAGGCATCCGGCATCCCCGAATGAGCAGGCCATCCTGCCGTTTATAGTGGCGCCAATCGATTGCGCTGCATCCTCGATCACCCTGACGCCGTGTATTGAGGCAATTTGCAGTATCTTCTCCATTTCGGCCATATGCCCGAACAGGTGGACAGGGATGATGCATTTCGTGCTTTCGCTGATCCTCGCTTCCAGCTGTTCAGCATCGATGTTGAAGGTCTTCTCCTCGATGTCGGCAAAAACAGGCTGGGCTCCCAGCAGCGATATGACCTCTGCGGTTGCGATGAAGGTGAAGGGGGTAGTGATAACCTCATCGCCCTCCCCTACTCCGAGAGCCATGAGGGTGGCCAGAAGAGCGTCGGTGCCCGAAGAAACGCCCACGGCGTACCGGACCGATGCGTACTCTGCAATCTCCCGCTCAAAAGAGCTTACCTCTTCCCCACCGATGTATACGCCGCTTGAAACAACGCGGCTTAAAGCCTCATCGATTTCATCCTTGATCGCAGCGTACTGCCTCTTCAGATCCAGGAAGGGAACGTTCATCCTCTCCTCTCAATCTCTTTTCATAGGATTTAGGCTCATCCAACCTATGCGTACCTAATTCGATCTTATATCGAGTAAAGGATTATACAGGCTGTCATTGCACCGCTTACTCTCTTTCCGCTCTCATTTTTTGAGAATCTTCCCCTACCGCTTCTCCTGGAGCCTTGTATGGATATCAAAATCCTTCACATCCTTCAGCCTGATGCTCATCGAATAGGTATTATCCCAGACATAACGGCTCCCATCATAGGAGAGCTCCCTGTTTCCGGTGTAGTCGAAATTCAATTCCCAGTCATGGAGGTCATGAATAAAGCCAAAAGATATACTCTTCAACTTGAATTGGGAAGCTTTTCTATCTTCGGTGTTGAAAAAGTTAAAGGATTTTAGAAGATCAACAACGGGGTTTACCGGCCTTTCACCATACTCGCGGGCAGTCTCAGGCAGGTAGCGCCATACGGCGTCATTCCTCGAGTAAACGCGAAAATAGGTCGACCAGAAGCGGTGGAGTTCGGCAGATAGCCTGAAGATTGACTGCATGCTGTCAACAAGCGGGTTCTGAAAGTTGTGATGCCAGGAGAGTTCCAACATCAGATTCACACTGCGATCACCAAGGGCGATCTCCTCACTGTTGTAGAGCAAAGAGAACCGGTTCGTCTCAAACCGTGACAAAGCAATGTTGTACACGATCACATCCTTCATGCTGAGCTGCTTGGCCGGGGAGAAGGTGAGAGTATTTCTCAGCGGATCGAAGTGGCTGCTATCAACTATGTATGGTTCATACCTCCCTGCTGTCCAGTCGTAGGCCGGCCTGAGATCGTATGATGTTTCTAACTCATCGGTGAAATGCCCCAGCTGCAGAAATCCTCTCAATCCAATGCTGTGCACCCTGAACCGGTTAAACTCATACAGATCCCTGGGTCCAAGCAACTTGTACTTGAGATCGTGCTTAACCTGAACATAGGCATTCTCCTCCCCCGCCTTCAAGGCGGTTGACGTACGGCCGTAGGCGAAGCTGTTCAGCCTGTCATCTGCAAGCTCCCCGCTTCCTGGCTCAACATGGTGCTGCCCCTGCGCGCCAGCCTCAATGGCGGGTGTTATACGCAGTAGCCCTCCGATATCGTAACCCCTTGTAAACCGCAGGGCGGTATCTGCCCTGTGGAGTTCGCTTGAGAGGTCCGCGTTCTCATCGTAGTAGAGAACGTGGGCATAGGAGGCGTAGGAGGAATAGGAAATATCGGAGAACAGGGGCGAATCCAGGTCGCTTAGAATCATACGCCCGTGGGATACCAGCACCTGCGGTGCGGTAATGGAGTAGAGCCGGTACTCGTAGTAATCAGGTAGTGATGAGAATTCTACCCCGACATTTCTCTGGGGTTCAAACTGCACCCTGTTTTTCACGGACACCGCAAGGGTATCGCCCTGCAGGTAGCTGTTGAGATACCATGAGTAGCCACTCCCCTTCCGCGGAAAATCCGACTCAGGCTGTCCTATAAGATCGAAGAGATCAAATCCCACTGTCCTCCTTTCAAAATCATACTCGTAGTAGGGGTCCGAAACCAAGAGAATGTTTAGCTCCGACGTATTGCGAAACCTCTCACCGAAAATGAATTGCTGGTATCCCCCTGCCCGGTACCTGAAAGAGCGCTGGATGGTAAGAGGGTCGGAGCCTGGGGGTCCCAGGGGGCTCCAATTCTCAGTAACCTCATCGTAGTAGAAGACATCGTTGGATAGTGCCCCCGAAAGCCGCACATCCGTCCTGCCCCTCTCATATAGCAAACGCCAATCAACACCCGTATAGAAGCCGAGCCGCTCATAGAAATCGCCCTTCAGCACCAGCTCTTTCTCATCACGCTTCACGGGGGTGTAGGTATTCTGCAGCACAAGCCCGGACCGCTCCCTGAAGTGAAGTGATGACCTGAGGGCTTTTTCCCTTAGATTCCTGTAAAAATAGGGGAGGTATAAAACCTCATCCTGCCCGTAGATGAAGTAGGCGTCTTTCACAAGAACCCGTTCCGATTCGTACAGAAAAAGCTCCTCCGCCTCCATGCGGTAGTGGGGATTGGTGATGTCGCAGGTTGTTACCGAAACATCACCGGCTTCCATCTTGTTCCCTTCGCCTATCTTTCTGATGGTTCCCCCGGTGTAGGTGAAATGTCCGATAGATGTAGTGGCATTGTAGAAATAGCCCTCATCCGTCTGGACGTTGTAGAAAAAGCTATCACCCCTGTAAAGCCTTCCCCGGTCACTAAACCGCACATTACCCCTGCCGGTAATCAGCCCGCGACTGCCGTTTATCGTAACCTCATCAGCGCTGATCCGCTTCTCTTCGTACATAACATCGACACTGCCATATAGAAGAATTCGTTCATCCCCGTTTTCATCCTCCTGATACTGGATAAAATCGGCGTTTTTCAGAATAACGAGATCACCGCTGACAACCTTTATCCTCTCCTCGAAGGGAAGCCACTGCCTATCCCTCTCATGGTCGATCAATCTTTTTTTTAAGACCGCGGAGTCTCCCTCAGTCGGGAGGCCCCGCTCCCTGCTTGCTTCCTGTAGATCGGCAAGCTCCCCGGAACGGATAAGCTCATAGAATGAGGTGGGTTTAACTGGGGAATTAACTTCCTTGAGAAGCTCCTGGGGGAATAGCCAGTATACGGGTAACATTAGCGAAACAAAAAGCACCGGAATAATGAGAGATTTGTACCATATATGTTTACGCCCAAAGAAGGACATTTTCTTAATTGAAGTGAAATTTCGAATCTGGTTTTAATTAATACAAACGCATTAAACACATTGTCATTGCGAGGAGGTCCTTACGACCGACGAAGCAATCTAAAGGTTATGAAGAGAGATTGCCACGCTCCCGTTGGTCGCTCGCAATGACAATGTAAAATGATTTAATGCATTTGTATTATTATATGGGGAAAGGTGCAGATTTATAAAGGAAAAAGTTGAAGTTTTATCATGAAAGTCAGCTAAAATAGGTCATGTTTGCGGATCGCATCTTTTAACAGGAACATCCAGATGCAGAGGGAGTCACCGATGTGGGGTGCAACATCGATCCTCCCCTTAAATGCCGGTTCCCTCAAACCTTATAATGTAATTTACATCATTCGATAAAATCTGCAGTCTTGTAGAGATTGGGCCCGTTTTAGAGGGACTGAATGTAATGGTAAAGGATCTGCTCCCACCCGGGGGGATGGTGAAGGGGGTATTTTCCATCTCAACGATGAAATCCCCCGTGCTGCCGGTTAACTTCATGTAGCTCCTTATTTCTAGATCTGCGGTGCCGCTGTTTCTGATCTCAAAGGTAACAGGTGGTCCCTGGCTACCTTTTTGGACCGCCCCGAAATAGTAGGAAGAACCGCTTGCAATAAGCGCTCCATTCTGGTACACCTGCATGCTCGG
>CAZPCG010000027.1:0-11999 GCA_964584875.1 uncultured Spirochaetota bacterium | reverse complement strand
TGGAAAATCTGGCGGAAAATATCGCTAAAGACCGGGTATTCGTCAGCTACAAGGTGCTGAAAATTAAACGGTTGTTGTTAAAAACCTGCCGGAAATATTACGAGATGGCCGTAAAGATTTTTACTGGCAATTCGCTTATTAAACGACTGCAGGATTGTAAAAAATGCACTTCCTTTAAGCAGGTGCAGGAAAAATTACTTCCAGAAAGCTCAGCAGGCGCTGGCCCCTGGATTGACATGGCGGGCATGCTGGCACCGCTTGATGCTGTACAGGCCTTCATCCGCTCGGTCAATAAGGATGAGATCAATTCGCTCGAAGCATTGTCGTCGCAGCTAATGAAGATATATCATAATTACCCATCCCTCGCCTGGCATTGGTGCGCGGATTTAATATCAAGCCGTTTGGGCGTGGCTTTAACGGATATTACCGTTGATCACCTGGTGCAAATAGTCCAGGAATGGTCGGAAAACAGCATAAAGCTCAACAACATGATTCTCAAAGACGCAGAGAAAGAATTTGACCTGAGCAGTCAAATTGGCTACGGCATGGATGGCGATGAAGAGACCAGGGAAAAGGATTTTACCGCTGTTAGAGGCAGTTATAGCGAGAATAAATTTGTGATAGAGATGCAAAACGAATCTGAATCGATCCGCAAGCAAGCATCTGAATGGACCACATTTCTGCAAAGCTTATCGTTATAATAAGTTGCAGGGGCACTTCGCATGCCGGAGGAGATGGATTCCGGCACCATAGTCGTGATACTTCCCGACAGAGGTGAGCGTTACCTGAGCACCATGCTGTTCAAACCCATAAATAGTGAGATTTGTTGCTGAAACATCTGATAAGAAGTGTTTTTAATACACCCTTTGTCCTTAAAGGATGCAGCGCTGCCGGTGATGCGAGGTCGACAAGCTACCGTCACTGGTGAAGAAAGCGCCGACATGCTCGCTTTCAGCGCGGTTATCAATTCCGTGTCGATGGGCCAGGTTGCATCCACAGTCAACCCCGCTTCGAAGATGGCATGAATTAAGGCCGTCCAAGCTTTGGTGGATTGATGGGCGAACATGACAATGATCAATCCGCCGGGTTTCAGCACCCGGTGCGCCTCGGTCAGGACCTGCGCCAGCTTAGTCTTGAAGTGATCATCAGCCTCTTCTTCGCTCCCATTATGTCGATGCTTAAGCGCCGTGGCTTCATCGATCTTCGGTGTCAGCGGGGTTATGAGGGCTTCCGGGATGGCATCATAGAGCGCCCGCTTGAGCCAGACATGAAAGTAGTCTGAAAGGTCGCCATAGGCGATGGCGTCGAAATAGGGTGGATCGGTGGCTACCACATCAACCAAGGCATACTGCAAAAGAAGGTGAGCGCCATCCCAGCAATACACTGAACCAGGGAGAAAGGAGTCGGATTCATGCAGTATCACGCGTTTAATCCATTCAAATTGCCCGACAGCTCCTCCCGTTGATTCTGAGAAGGGATTACCTTCAGGATAATCCCATGTCATTGGTATGGCCTGGCGACCAAAAGGATGTTCTAAAGTTTCTCTGCTCGTATGCCAAATTCCTACATTTGAACTCTGCTGGGCAATGCGGCTCACCCACAGCCCCAGATAAATTCCGACTGCCCGACGATATTCTTCTTCGGCGATCTCATGCTTCATCTCCTCCAGCGCCTCATGGAGGCAAGAGACGAAGGTCTGCATGGCTACCATCTGGCGGGTGTTGAAAAGTGAACCCCAGGTTAAAAAGTTTCAGCCGCGTCCTGAAATTAGGTCAGGGCTATTGGGCATTAACTCATTAGGTACGGCATTGGTATCAAAGAGTGCCTTTGAAGACTCAAATGCTTTGGCATCCTAGCTACCGAATTCTTCAACGATCTTCTTCCTTCGTCCAGGTTTACCGTACTTCTGTGGGAACTCACAGGTAGCGCGAAGTATCAGGTAAGCGACCGGGTTATAATCATTGGCTATGGCCTGAGCGCCGAGTCGACCGGCTTCCAAAGGTATGGCGCCTCCACCGGCAAAGGGATCTAGCACCGTCGGTGTTTGACCGTCGTTTGCCGCCTTCACTAGTTCCCTGGCGATCCGCAAAACCTCCTGCTCCTGTAAATTCTCAGGGTCTGATGTTTCCCACTTGACAAGAGAGCGATAATCGAGGAGTTCCTTTGGCTTCGGCTGCTTCCCGCTTTTTCCAGCCTCGAATGCCAGCATCTCCGGCGACCACTTGGCGATGAAAGACAAAAGGCGGTTACGGAGCGTATCGGGAATTCTATCGTAAGGGCGGTAGGGATCCTCGTCCCGAATAATATTTTTCCCTCGTTGGTAGTACTTGATTGAGTACCTGCGTCACATTTGTTTTCAAGTGGCGCTCCACCGCCGCTTTAAAATCTTGCGGGCAGTCATGATCATCCGGATCAGGAACCAGGGAGGCAAAAACTACCGCCCGCGCCGCCGCGAGCGGCCGCCGCGCCCACTACAGATGCAGCATTGAGACATGCCCATGCCGCAGCGACTTGTCCCTCGCGCTTTCCGCCGAAATCTCCCGTATAGGTAGTGCGACTTCGATCAATCGTGGATATGTAGTGTTCATTTTCCAGTCCTACAGACCTAGAACCTTTTTCAAACCTTGTATACAGCTATCTAAACTACCAGAGTACTTTGCCGCGATTGCCGGTCTCCAGCCCGCATTTGGGTCAGAAGCATACTCGATAAGTCTTGCATTATAGGCCGGCCCCATCGAGCGCCCGCTGCCAGATCTTGGTACTATATCACTCTGGATATCCTTTCGGCGGGACTTTGCCGCAAGGTCAACCATCATTTTTTTCGGATCATCCACGTCCTCGGGTTTTTCGGGGATTCTTGAAACAGGGATGCTGAAAAAAGCTGCAAGACGTTCTCTGTCGGCCATGAGCCAGGATTCAATCTCCCTCACCGCAACCCGGAAACACATACACGGAGCAGGGTTTGGCAGCCAGGACCGTTTCAATATCGGTGCACATTCAGCCTCATGATTCAAATCGACAAGAACAACCCAGGAAGTAGCCATCGCCGCTTTGTTATAACCGTTGATCCTCTTCTTTATATAGTCTTTTCCGATCTTCCCATATACAACCCCAGTAGAGGCACCAATATAACCGGCTATTCTCCGGAGGACCGCTTCATCTATGAGGCCTTCAACTACCCCTGAAAATATTTTCTTTGTTCCCGCAGCCATCTCTTACGATCCGAACAACGATAATTGCTCAGCCTTTTCGGGACGGGTCTGTGGTATCACGATCTCTGACAGATTCATGCCGCCCTGTAATAAATTTTCCACCTGGGAGATTTTACTTGCCGGCTGAACCTCGGTCCCTTCCCCTGTCGGTTTCAACAACAAAACCTCATCAAGCCCTATACCCTCATCTTTGAGAAGGTCGGACGAATGAGAACTGATGATAATTTGCCTGCCGGAACTTCTCTGAATCCGTGCGAACATCTGGGGGATGTATCTGACGATTTCTGCGTGCAGTGACAGTTCAGGCTCTTCAAGGAGAAGAGGTCCATTACCTTGGAGTGAAGCCTAAAGGAGGCCCATCAGCCGCAGAGTACCGTCTGAAAATAGATCCTCTGTCTGCCAGGCGCCTTGGGGACGCCAATGCTCATATTTTCCACGAAGATGTGGGGTTCCTCTATCATCACGGAATAATTCAATTTCAGAAAGTTGCGGTACGGCAACTTTCAAAGCAGCTTGAATTTTCTTGAGTCGCGCATTCCGTATTTTTTCAGAAATACGGGCTATCTGCTCTAAAAAGTCCCCTCCAAAAGGATCGTTTCGCCTTCCAACCGATCGGTTAGGCTCGCGAATTAATTGTGGGACGATATGCAAATAACTTACAGTGCTAAAGAAATCGGCGAGTTCCCTAAATTCTCGGTTGACATTGACTTGTTGCAGATATGTTTGGGTTAGCTGTTCGAGGTCATTTCTATCAGAATTATTTGGCCGATCAATTATGATTTGGTCAGTATTGATTACTTTCTCTTTTTTAATTACCGGACGTTTTCTGTTATCTTGATTAAATCGAAGTTCATATCGCCATAACCCAGGTTCTTTTTCATTACCAACCGTAACGACAATATTGACATCTGAGTATTGACGTGCTGAAAGAGCCCTTAGGCTGGAAACCCCTCCACGTTTGCGCACTCCCTCCTGAAAACCTCCACCTACTGATACGATATCATGAAGAAAGCGAAAGACGTCCAGTAGATTTGATTTTCCCGAAGCATTCGGGCCTACGAGAAAAACACGCCGTTGGAGATCAACATCTACATGAACAAAGTTACGCCAATTCTCCAATCGTAGATGGGTAAACCTACAGATTTCGCTCATTGTCACCTCGACTGTTATACCTACATCTTTTTTTCATGAGCAGTCTACACCAGATCTTCAGCAGGTAGAGGTAAATCAGTGCATGCCTTTACCTGAAGCCATCCCAGTGCTGTTAGGTTCCTCACCGTCAGAGCTACTTCGCTTTCTTTCAAAGGTGGTCTCCTGCGCTGCTTCCAACGCAATACTTCATCGAAGACGTCACATTCGCTAGGTTGGTCTTTTTCACTCGTCTTAAGTGATTGCGCGGCAAATAATACCGTAGCAGTGATTTCCGCCTGCTCCGAATTCAGCCGAATAAAAAGGTCAGCGATTTTCTCTATCACCGAATCCCACTTTTTCAGATCATCGTTATAGGATTTCTTTGCATCATCATATGTTGGTCCAACTCTAACCGATAACATTTGCCCCAAGCGTTCTTCCCGGATAAGGCCGTTATTAGATAGTCTGGAAATAACCCCCTTGAGCTCAGGCGCGAAGGGTCCATAACTCCCTTTTCTATAATTTAATTGCGTGGGTAGTCCTTCCTGGGTCGCCACGTAAGCCAATTTCTGAAAAATCACCCGTCCGACAGGCCAATGATAGGGTTGATCCTCAATACGTTTTAAAATTTCCACTAGGGCCACCCACCCTGGCTGAACCCATTTTGGTTTCGGCAAACCTGTCGGTTGAGGTTCTTTTTCCGGCTCCTTTCCCAGGAAATCTGGTTGAAGCTCCTCATTTCTGGTTCCGTAAGGTGCATAAAGCTCAATGGGAATATCCATTTTACTTAGATACCTGTAGAGGGTCGGTCCGACTATACGCCATTCAAGCTGCCCTTCCCCACACCCAAGAGGCGGTACTGCCAGAGAGATGATACCCCATTCTTTGTACTTTTTCAGCAGGTATTCCAAACCTTCGATGATTTTATCTATGTTTGCTACAGACTGCCAATGGTCTTTGGTGGGGAAATTTAGCACCCAAGGTTGGAGTAAGGCCGTGAAGAGGTACGGGCGACCCAGTTTAACTTCTTTTTTCAGACATCGTTCAGCATAATCAGCGAACATTTCCGGGAAACGTTTCTTGAATTCAAGTGCAACTCCCTTACCCATGATCCCAACGCAATTGACGGTATTCACCAGGGTTTGAGCGTTTGATTCGAACAAGTTTCCGATCAAGACTTTAACCATAACGTTTCTCCTCGCTAAAGAAAAAATAAATAAGGGTTAATTGTTATTTCGATATCAGAACAGAGAGATCTTAACTTTTGTGATGTCTCATCGCACGATGTGTAAGCCCCCTTGATGTAATGAGGTTCAACACAGTCAGGTACCAATACCTCGGCACATTTTACCCGTTTCTTATTCCATTCTCTGCTTTGATCATCGTCAGTCCAGAACTCGGCGAACACGAGGTCTTTTTTTAGCTTCGATAAACCATGGTGCGATGGCCAGAAACCTGTAATTTCACTAGCTGCATTTCCATCGGTAATGATTACTTCGGACTTATCAAGTACCAAAGGACTTACTCTAATTATGCAAAGCTCTTTATGCATATCTTTACGTTTATAAAGCATAGGATTCCTGGCATGAAAATATAAGTTCGCATATGCATGAAGGGGCCGCCCGCCTGGAACTGTTTTTTTCGATCTTCTGTCTTGTATTTCCTTCATTGCAACGGACGCATGACTGATTTTTCTCGCACGACGGTTACTCAGAATCCCTAATCTCATGATAGAGGGAATATTGGTGATTTCCGTTATATAATGAAACTCTTGAACATCAGATCTAATCATTTACCCAGGCTCACCTCTTCAGAATTGCCTGACCAATCTGATTCCTGTACCACAAATTGCACCTGCCGGGAGAGCATCTCGGGATTCAGCTTCGGAATGGGGTCCTGGATTATACGGAGGCGCGGATGCTCCCCCTTACAGAAGGTCACGATATAGAGCCAGGCGCGACCGCCGAGCTGACGGAGTTTGTCGAGATCCGGACCGGTGAGGACGAAAGGGGCGATTCGTCGGATTTCGACCAGCTCGGAAGGCTCCAGACCCGACACGATATCGCCTGGAGTAAAGTTATTTTCTGGTGGCATCACTATTAGTTTCCCTTGCTCCACCGTTCCTGACCCATTCATCGACCTCTTCTTTACGGAACTTCCAAAGGCGGCCGACCTTGTGGGAAGGCATCTGTCTATTATCTATCCATTTGTATACTGTATCACGTTTGATGCCGAGGTAGAATGCAATCTCATCGACAGACAGCCAGCGATCTTCTATCATGATTGTATTTCACCTGCCCAGAGTTGATATATCCATTCCGTTTTATGTAAATGCAGTGTAGACATGCTAAATTATAGCAGAAATTGATTTTCTGTCAATGTGATTTAACTTGCTTTGACCGATTCTATTGGTATGTAGTATTGTTTTGTATTAAGGTTCAAAATACTGAAACGGCGGTGAGGGGTGTTGCATAAGAATAAAAAGAAGGCGAAGCTTCCTTGTTGGAAATAGGGTCGAATGGCGTCCAAGAGCCTCGAACGAACCATCGAAATGATGCGCATGTAGTGCAGCAATGATGCGTGAACACTGCGTACATCAGCTCACAAGCCGTTCCAGCAGGGCGATGAAGCGCTTTGCGGCGGACCTGAGCTCCTTCTCGACCCTGTTATCGGGCTTCCCGATCGAAAGGAAGCCGTAGTGTTTCGTGTTCCCCTGGACGACCATCCTTTGGATCAGCATCGCTCTAAGGCTGTCCATGATCGCCGTCTTCCCTGTGCAAGCCGTACAATTTTATCAAAGATCAGGGACATCTTATCATGTTCTTTGAGCCCCTTTCGAAAAGAACACAGCGCCGACGGATCAAAACTCACATTCTGCCGTATCGGCACATGCAGCGCTATATTCTATCAAGCCTTCGTATACATGTCTCCGCAGTTTCAGTGTCTGCCAGATTCTTTCAAAATTGTAACAGTGTCACAAACGCTAGAAACGCAGACGAGAGGATATTCCGCCCCTTCGTCGCATAGCACCTTGCAAAATCCTCATCTCGAAATGCGGGGTAGATGGTTTTTGCGTTTGGTGTTGGGGCGCGCCTTAGGGTCGTGGCCATCCGTGACCACGGCCCGGAAGCCCTTCTTCCGGCATGGAGGCCGGAAGAAGGGGGTGAGGAATTGATCGCACTATTGTAGATATAACTTGTTATTTTCAAGCAAGTTGTTTATTTACATCCATAATTCACGTAGACACTATATTGTATAAGAAGCTGAAGCGGAGTTGCATTTGGAACCAAGTGCCAACCTGGAAAATAAGCATTCAGTCATAAACAAACTCGGAATGTTTCTCAAGGGGGCACGCGTTGGCGAAGTTATCCGTGCCCGATCCCCACAGGGGCGAGAGATGAAACGCGTTTTACTCTTCTAACAGGCAATCCCCTCTCTATTCAGTTTTCCCATACAAAACGCGTGACAAGGACAATTTAACCGGAGCGAGCACACAGTACAAGCGCAGCCGCCAACGCGCAGTTATGCTAAGTACTTTCCGCGTCTTATTTATGTCTCAATCCGGCAAGTTTCCGCGTCTAAGTTTCTTTGCACTTAACGAGATAATTCGGGTTATTCGTGATCTTGTGAATGATGAGATCAATCAAATCTGGCGAGTACTTGTGTGTTTCGGGGTTTCGGATTTTGTAATAGTATTGATTTGCCTCTTGATTCCGGATTTTCTCCAAAAGAAGAATCCCTTGGAACGAATAGGCGTTCAAACGTTGTCCCTTGTAACCGAGCGCTTCGAGCTTCTGGTTTACTCCACCAATAATCTCCCGAGACCTAAAAGGATGGGTCTTGTTGTGATCCTTGGGAACCTCAATGAGAACAGCAGATTCACCATCGTCAGCAAGAGTGATCGCGAGATCCCCTTCTTTGGCATCCCTGGTCATCACAAACTTGTAGCCGATGGGGATGGCAAACTCCTTTGAGTCGATTGATTTCTCCTCATCTCGTGTTCTGTTCAAGAAATCCCGGACTGCGGCACCTGATCTGCTCCCATACTTTAGCTCGATGATATGGTCATCTATGTCTTTCTCTGTTGTTACGAATGACAGTAGACCTGAAAGCTCACTGTTGTGCGGGTTCGGGTAGTCAAAGTCCTTGAGGCACGACAAATAGTTGAAAACGCTGGCCTGAAATATTCTGGAGAGAGTGTGCTGTATGTCAGGTACGAGTAGGTGTACGGCTTGATCACGGATTTCGTTGAGCTTCTCGATATTCCTACGTATTGGGTGGTTTCGTTTTGGAAACACCTTTTCGACGCTCTTTATGAGTGATATCGTCTTGCCGTCACTTCGGTATAATACCACCTCGCCACTTAGCTGCAGAATCCTTGCTTTTAGAAGCAGTTCCCACGCATTACATAGCAAAATGCAGAATGATTCGACGCGGTATTTCAGTGTTGGGCTATTGTAATTCCCAATTGCAACGTAGAAAGCTTGGAGACTGCGATCCCTCAGAGACGTGAACAAACTCTCGGCTTTTGAGTGAACCCAATGACTTTTCTGGGACATGAAGTACGCAAAATCGCTATATGTCATTGACGCAATGCCATGGACGCGCAACCCTCCTCCTGGGATTTCAAACACATATAAAATCCGCAATCTATTTCGGATATAAGCGCCCAACGTGCCTTCTGTGTACCCGGTTGAGCTAGCCAGACGTTCTAGATTTGTCTCTTCGTTGTTGCGTTCAAGAGAGACCAAAGCGTCATAAGGCTTCGGGTACTTATCTCTTTGTTTGTACTTTGCCATCGTTTTTATTTCTCGTGGCAAGTATATCGCGTAAGGGATGGGGGTGACTGAAAAACGCTAAATGAAGTGTTCCTCTTTGGAGTATTGGGTAGATACCTTCGATCTCCCGCCTGTTCCCTCATAATAATCCATTACACTATACTCAAGACAAATTGTAAACTCCATTTTGGGTTTTTCTCCTTTTCGCGCTAATGAGGGGGATGAATACCCGAAACTCTCCAAGGGGTATATGTAGGGTAAGCTTTATTTCCTTATTTTTCCCTATCTCGGCCTTCTTTACCAAGCTTTCTACGAAGAGCTTTTTCTCGCCTGCTTCAAGATGGGCATACGTGCCGGCAAAATGTGCCAGGTAATGCGTTATTGTTTCCACGTTCAAGTCTTCTGTCTCCGCCTCATTAAACTTATCCTCGATCTCCCATAGTGCCGTTTTGAGAGCCTGCTCCTTCGCGTCGATGTCCTCCGCTTTCTGGTTCAGAAACCTCATGCCCTTCTCCATGGGCCTGTTCTTCAGCACCCACTCAGATAACTCTTCCCTTTCGGTTTCAGTTTCCTTCAACTTTTCGGTGATTTCAGGTCGTGTCGATTGATTCCGTTGCCGATTTTATCCCCACTCCGTATTCGTTCAGTTTCAATACCACCTCGATCAAGTCCTTTAACTTCTTTGAAAGTCTGTCGAGCTTGTACACCAGAATCACATCGAACCGTTTCAGCTTCGCATCAAAGAGCAAATCTCTTAATGCAGGTCTGTCTAGGCTCTTTGCCGTCCTGTAAAAACGGAAACGTAACTTTCAGTTATAAAGACAATGATACTAAAGAGCAGAAGAAGATGACTCTTCCTGTTCTTGAGTTTACTCGTCGCTTCCTGCAGCATGTCCTGCCCAAAGGTGCGCCGCTTATACCGGCTGGACATACGAAACATCAGCTCGAGACGAAATTATTCACTATTCTATTGAATTCTTCAGGTTTTTCATATTGTGGATAATGGCCGCACTTTTCAGATGTATGTACAGACGATCCTACCCCGTCTGGGTGGACACGTCAACGGAAGTCTGACTGGACACTTTCGCCGGCGTACTGGCTGGCAGTGCGTAGAAGTATACTACGATTGTTCCACCACAGAACTTTGTTCTTCCCTTTTTCTTTAAGGGAGCTGAGCATCTTGGAAACAGAATGAATGAGCTCAGTCATTTCTGTATCCAAGATCGTGATCACAATATCGCCTTCAGAGTTCTGCTGAATTGTGCAATTCCTTTTCTCAAAGAGTAGATTTCTCATTGAGTTCAAAGTGTACTTGTTGCCATCCTCCTTGTGCAGATAACGACCACCAAGTTCTTTCAGAAAATACTCATAGGCCATTCGTGCTACCATAACACAGTAAAACTCAAATTCGATCTTTTCCGGATCTTTGCCATATACTTCATCGATATAGTAACTGGCCACCAAGTCCTTTAGGCCATTTTCTATGATCCAACGGTAGCGGTATTTCTTCAGAAGTTCTCGGGCTCCAAGCTCTGTGTTTGTCGTTGCGAAACAACGTACATCTTCTTTTGTCTTCCGATCTCTTAAAATAACGATCATGAGGGGCAGCTTTGTCTTCGGCAATATGACCTTCAGCGTCTTGTATTCATCTTCATTATTGTTTGGCAAGACAAGCCAGTTCTCTTCTTCTTGTAAGGCAGGTTCTATGAGCTTTTTGATCTGTGGGTTTTGTTTTAGGCATACGTATATTTCCCCGTTCTTAAAGATCGTTTCCTTGAAATAGTGAAAATCGGCTTCCTTTGTGTATTCAGAGTCCATGTAGATTTCCTCAATAGCCAAGGGATCCAGTATAGGATAGATGTTTTGCTCACAAAACTGCCGTATGATCTTTGGTGATCTGACTCCGCCTTGATAGTAGGCGATGGTTATGATCACATTTGCAGCTAGATCCCAGGCAACATGCGGTCGGAACCCCGGTACCAGGTCTCCCTTTTTATTGGGCCCCTTGCCAATCCCATCCTCCAAAGCGTTCTTCCCATAGAAGTCCTTGAAATGGAAATCAAAGCCCAGTTTCAGACCCTCTATGATTCCCAGCTGTTTTGCCCGTGCTACCAGATCACACCTCATTTTGTGGAGCCCGTCAAACTTGAACTCGCATGACTCCTCGTAGAATCGGGAAGAAGAGCCAAACAGACCGATCCCACTGGCAAGCGCAACAGAACGATCTTTTGAGTTGCTCAGATGGCTAACCCGGCGATATCCGGCAAGAATACGAAAAACGTTCAACATCGCCAGGTTGGTGATCTCTTTTCCGCGTAGTTTAGGAGGGCCATAGGTCTCAAATGACTGCACAACCCCCAGATCGTTGACAAACGGTGCTAAAATGAATGGACCCGGATCACAGATGTTGTAGGTGTGGGTTTTCATCTTCTTGCAGATAAGCTCAAAATGGCGATTGATCCTGCGTGTTTTCAAGATTATTTGTTCCGAGAGAAGATCGTAGGCTGTCTCGATAGGCTTGAAAGGTTCTTCTTTTTTCGGCTTCGATAGTTCCATGAAACGGTCAAGGGCAACCGGAGGACGCCCCTTATCTTGAAGGCCCCAACGCTTGATAATTCGATTCACCACATATCTTGAACAACGAAGTTTACCTGTATCGACTATTTGCCGTGACGACCATGAGGGATGTTCCAGTTTCTCGAGGAGGATCTTTAGTTGCAGTTCATCAGAGATACTGTCTTTCTTGCCATAAGCATTGGCTGAAATGATCGCCCACGGTCCATACAACCGGTATTCCTTGATCAACCGGTAATAGGTCGTCACCGGAATATTGAGCCGAATACAGGTTTCATACACTCTCGCCTTGCGATTGAAAAAC